>JALXER010000094.1 GCA_027069385.1 Paracoccaceae bacterium | reverse complement strand
CCATCCTCGCCGGGCTCGCCCGACGAGGATGGCGACCGGTTTGTCGAAATCTGGAATCTGGTGTTCATGCAGAACCTGCAGATGGATGACGGCTCCTTGGTTGATTTGCCCAACCAGTCGATCGATACCGGTATGGGGCTGGAACGGATCGGCACGGTGATGCAGGGCAAGTTCGACCTGTTCGACACCGACCTGATGCGCAGCCTGATAGAGGCCTCGGCCCAGACCACCGGCGTTGATCCGGACGGCGAAGGGCGGGTGCATCATCGGGTGATTGCCGACCATCTGCGCTCCACATCGTTTCTGATGGCCGACGGGGTGCTGCCCAGCAACGAGGGGCGCGGCTATGTGCTGCGTCGCATCATGCGCCGCGCTATGCGCCATGCGCATCTGCTCGGGGCCAAAGATCCGGTTATGCACCAGTTGGTGCCCGCGTTGGTGGCGCAAATGGGGCAGGCCTTTCCCGAGTTGGGCCGCGCCCAGAACATGATCGAGGAAACCCTGCTGCTGGAAGAAATCCGTTTCAAAACCACGCTGGATCGCGGGCTAAAGCTGCTGGATGCCGAATTGCAGGGCCTGCCCGAGGGCGCCGACCTGCCCGGGGACACCGCGTTCCGGCTTTATGACACTTACGGCTTTCCGCTGGACCTGACGCAGGACGCGCTGCGCGAACGGGATCGCGCCGTTGATGTGGCCGGTTTCGATGCCGCCATGGCCGAGCAAAAGGCCAAGGCGCGTGCTGCCTGGGCCGGCTCGGGCGAGGCGGCGGATGAAACCGTGTGGTTCGATGTGGCCGACCGCCACGGCGTAAGCGAATTTCTGGGTTATGACACCGAAACCGCCGAAGGGCAGGTGCTGGCGCTGGTACAGGATGGCCGGTTGGTCGAAACCGTCAAGGCGGGGGAGCCGGTTCAGGTAGCGCTGAACCAGACTCCGTTCTATGCGGAATCGGGCGGGCAGGTTGGTGATACGGGTGTGCTGAAAACCGATACCGGCAGCATAACCGTGACCGATGTTCGCAAAAGTGCCGGTATATTTGTACATATCGGCACGGTTGCCGACGGGCAGGTTGCTACGGGGCAGGCCGCCGAACTGGCGGTTGACCACGCGCGGCGCAGCGCCATTCGGGCCAACCACTCGGCCACGCATCTGCTGAACGAGGCCCTGCGCAACACGCTGGGCAGCCATGTGGCGCAGCGCGGCTCGCTGAATGCCGACAACCGTCTGCGCTTCGATTTCAGCCATACCAAGGCCATGACCCGCGACGAACTGGCCACGGTCGAGGCCGAGGTCAACCGGTATATCCGCCAGAATTCACCAGTTGAAACCCGTGTGATGACCCCGGATCAGGCCCGCGAGATGGGCGCTCAGGCGCTGTTTGGCGAGAAATACGGCGACGAGGTGCGGGTGGTTTCGATGGGCGAGCAAACCGGCTCGGGCAAGGGGATTGACGGCAACACCTATTCGCTGGAACTGTGCGGGGGTACCCATGTGGCGCGGCTGGGCGAGATCGGCCTGTTCAAGCTGGTCTCCGAGGGGGCATCGGCCAGTGGTGTGCGCCGCATCGAAGCGCTGACCGGCGCGGGTGCGCTTGCCCATGTGACGGCCAACGAAACCGCGCTGAGCCAGGCCGCCGCGGCGATGAAAGCGACGCCGCAGGATCTGGCAACGCGGATCAGGGCGTTGCTGGATGAACGCAAGGCGTTGCAGGGCGAATTGGCGAATTTCCGCAAACAGCTGGCCATGGCGGGCACCGGACAGGCGCAGATCAGTGCCCAGACGGTGAACGGCATTCCGTTTCTTGCGCAGGCGCTTTCCGGTGTGTCGGGCAAAGATTTGCGCGGCATGATCGACGAACACAAGTCGCGGATGGGCAGCGGCGTGGTGCTGCTGATCGCCGATACCGGTGGCAAGGCGGCGATTGCCGCGGGCGTCACCCAAGACCTGACCGATCGCGTGTCGGCGGTCGATGTGGTGCGCATTGCGGCGGGCGA
Source organism: Paracoccaceae bacterium (assembly GCA_027069385.1). Lineage (GTDB taxonomy): Bacteria > Pseudomonadota > Alphaproteobacteria > Rhodobacterales > Rhodobacteraceae > UBA3077. The sequence goes on along the minus strand of JALXER010000094.1, from coordinate 22,426 downwards.
ACTGGGGGGCAAAGGCGGTGGTGGTCGCCCCGATATGGCACAGGCCGGCGGAGCCAGTGCCCAGAATGCTCAGGCCGCAATCAAGGCCGTAACAACTATGCTGGAGGCATAACAATGGCAGTTTACGCAATGGTTCACATCGATGTAACCAACCCCGAAGAATACGCGAAATACGCCGAATTGGCCGGTCCGGCCGTGGCCAAGTATGGCGGCACGTTTCTGGCACGCGGCGGCGAATGCCTGCAGATGGAGGGGCAGGGCCGGGCGCGCAACGTGATCATCCGCTTTGCCGACTGGGACGCGGCCAAGGGGTTTTACAATGGCCCCGAATACCAAGAAGCGCTGGCCCACGGTCTGCCCGCTGCCGAGCGCGAATACACCTTTGTCGAAGGGGTCTGAATGGCTGCATATATCATCGCGCGCATAGAGGTGACCAACCTCGAGGCCTACAAGGCCTATGCGTCCGTCACGCCGGCGCTGGCCGAAAGCTTTGGCGGGCGGTTTCTGGTCAAGGCCGGTGCGTTTCAACAACTCGAAGGCTCCGGCCCCGACCGCCATGTGGTTATCGAAATGCCCGATATGGAAACCGCGCGGGCGTTTTATAACTCGCCCGAATATCAGGCGATTTTGCCGGTTGCGCTGGCCAACTCAAAGCGCGATCTGGTGATCGTGCAGGGGGTCTGAATGTGCCGCTGGGCCGCCTATACCGGACCTGAGATTTTCCTGGCAGAGATTGTCAGCCGCCCCGAACACTCGCTGATTTCGCAAAGCCTGCATTCCGACGAGGGCAAGACCGAGACCAATGGCGACGGTTTCGGCGTGGCGTGGTACGGTGAACGCCCCGATCCGGGATTGTATCGCGACACCTATCCGGCCTGGTCCGACCCCAATCTGGCCAGTCTGGCCATGCATGTGAAATCCGGCCTGTTTCTGGCCCATGTGCGCGCCAGCACCGGCAGCGCCACCAGCCGCAACAACTGCCACCCCTTCGTGCATGGCAACTGGTCGTTTATGCATAACGGAATGCTGGGGGGCTATCACGGGTTTCGCAAATTGGTTGACCAGATGATCCCCGATGCGCTTTACGACCAGCGCAAGGGCGCGACCGATAGCGAGGCCGCGTTCCTGATCGCGCTTGGCGATGGCCTGCAAGATGATCCGCGCGCGGCGATGGAGCGCACGGTTGCGCAGCTTGAAACACTGGCCCGCACCCATGGCGAAACCCCGTTTATGCGCTTTACCGCCGCCTTTTCGGATGGCCGGCGCCTGTTTGCAATCCGCTATGCCTCCGACCGGTTCGCGCCTTCGCTATATTTGCGCAAAATGTGCCAGTTCGGCGGCCATACGCTGGTATCCGAACCGCTCGATATGGGCAAATACCCCTGGGAAGAAGTGCCGCCCAACAGTTTTGTTACCATCGAAAACGGCAAGGTCGACATCGCGCCTTTCAAGCCGCCGCTCTGATTTTACGCTTCTAAAAATACGCTCGGGGGGGAATTGCCCGTTTACGGGCAAGGGGGGTGAACCCCCCGCCGAGCCGAAGGCGAGGCCCGGCCCAAACAGAAGTCGTGTTTGCGCAAGCAAACCCGACTGGCGTGCGGGAGCACCTCGATCTGTGGCATTCCCGACGGTTCAGGAACAGGCCAGCGCGCGGCGCAGGTCCGATGGCCGTCGATAGGCGCCAAGCACCCGGCTGACCAGCCGGCCCGCTTCCATCCGCGTTGCCATCACATGTTGCCATGCCCCGTCGGCGCTGATCACTTCGGCCCCGTTGCCACAATCACGCACCCCGCCCGAGATATAACCATCGCCGATCCGGTGGTTGCTCAGCCCCGCCAGCGCACCGATCTCGACCAGCGCGCCGTGGGAATAGGTCACGATCCGCAGGGTTTTACCCAGATGCGGGGTCTCGATATAGGCGATGTCCAACTGCCCGTCCCGATTGAAATCACCGAACCCTGCCGGTGCCAGCCAGCGATAGGGCTGGCCGATCGGGTCGGTTGCTGCCAGCTTTTCCAGATGTACAGCCCCCGAACGGGCCGGAAAAACCGCGCGATACACCGCCAGCGTCGCGCCGCGCGCCATATCGGTTTCCACCACAATGATTTCGGTCAAGCCATCGCCGGTGATATCGGCAAGGCGCGGGGTGATATCCTCGAAAACACGGGTTTCGGGCAGGGTCAGCACCGCGCGCGCCTGCCGGTTTTCGAAAACCAGCGCGCCATATTCTATGGAATCGCCAAGCACGCCGTGGTCATAGCGCGGGGTCGGGTCGCCAAATTCCGCCACGCCACCATGCGGTTCCTGCGCCCAAAGCGGTGCCCCAAGCAGCCACAGCAAAACCGTGGCCCGCCATAACATCATATCTGTTTTTCGGGCAGTTGAACGATCAGGCCGTCCATATCCTCGGAGACCTTGACCTGACAGGTCAACCGAGAGGTGCGCGGGTTGGGTTGCCAGGCGAAATCGAGCATGTCTTCTTCCATTTCGTCGATTTTCGGCAGGCGGTCTACCCAAGCCTCGTCGATATAGGCATGGCAGGTCGAACAGGCGCAAGCCCCGCCGCAATCGGCCTCTATGCCCGGAATATTGTTGTCGCGCGCGCCTTCCATGACGGTCAGCCCGGGTTCCACCTCTATTTCGTGCTTGGTGCCACCGTGTTCAACATAGATTATCTTAACCATTTTCAGCCCATTATTTGCAAGATTGAACCGGGACTTTACGCATAACGCCGATGCGATGCCAGCCCCGATTTGCCTTGCGTTAGTGTTTGACCTGTTTCCACAGGATGGTGCACCGGTTGCCCGAGCGGCAATAGGCAAAAACCTTGCCATTATCGCCATTCACCACCGCGGCGAAATCGTCCAGCGTGGTCGGGCCGGGGCCGCGATGGCCCATGGGCACATGAAAAAATTTCATCCCCGCCTTTTCGACCGCCCGCCGGATTTGCGCCGCACTGGGCTGGCCCGCCTCTTCGTTGTCGGGGCGGTTGCACATGACCGTATCGAACCCTGCCGCCTTGATGTCGGCGACATCCGCAACCGAGATTTGCCCGGTTGCGGTATAGTTGTCCGCGATGTTGCGCACCTGCATATTGCCGATTTTGGGCGCAGGGCTTCGCTTGAATAGATCAAAGAGCATTGACGGGAACCTTCAGATAAACCTGCCCGTTTGAATCCGGTTCGGGCATATGACCGGCGCGCATGTTAACCTGAATTGACGGGACGATCAACTTGGGAAGGTCCAGTTCCGAGTCCCTTTTTTGGCGCATCTCGACAAAGGTTTTGGCGTCTTTGCCGCCACCGATATGCACGTTGCTCTGCTTTTCCTCGGCCACGGTGGTTTCCCACGCGAACTTGTCGCGCCCGGGGGCCTTGTAGTCATGGCCGACAAAGATGCGGGTCTCGTCGGGCAGCGACAGGATTTTCTGGATCGAGGCATAAAGATCATCGGCCGACCCGCCCGGGAAGTCACAGCGCGCCGTGCCGAAATCGGGCATGAACAGGGTGTCGCCGACAAAGGCGGCATCGCCCACCACATAGGTCATGCAGGCCGGCGTGTGGCCGGGCGTGTGCAGCACCTCAACTTCAAGATTGCCAATGCTGATCCGGTCGCCTTCCTGGAACAACTGGTCAAACTGCGAGCCGTCGCGCTGAAAGGCGGTGCCTTCGTTGAAAACCTTGCCAAAGGTGTTCTGGACGATGGAAATATTGGCCCCAATGCCGATTTTTCCGCCCAGTCTTTCCTGAAGATAGGGCGCGGCGGACAGGTGGTCGGCATGTACATGCGATTCGAGCAGCCATTCGACGCTCAGGCCGTGGTCATGCACATAGGCGACGATCTTGTCGGCCGATTTGGTGTCGGTGTGACCGGTGGAATAGTTGAAATCCAGCACCGAATCCACGATGGCACAGGCCGGGCTGTCCGGGTCTTTGATCAGGAAGGATACGGTATTGGTGGCGTCGTCAAAAAATGCAGTTACTTCGGGGTTCATGGGTGACTCCTGTAAATTTCTGTTTGGCGGTATATGGGGGGTGGTGAACATATTACAAGTTTTGAATATAAGAAATGTAGTTACCCGCCGAACGTCTGCCTCCGCGGGGAGCCGCAAGCGGCCCCCCTTGTCGGCAGAGCATGGGGCAAACCCCATGCGGGGGCGTTCACGCCCCCCTTGCCCGTAAACGGGCAATTCCCCCCTGAGGACATTTGGAAAAAGAAGAAGTCTATATCGCCTCACGCATGTGACGGGGGCACGGGGGCTGGCCCCCGGGGCCGACCGAAGGTCGGCCCGGCCCAAAGGGAAGCTGTTGGCTGGCTTTAGCCAGTCAATAGCTGGACTGCGGGAGCGCTACGATTCTAGGAGTGCTGACCGTGACAGAAGCGGGATTCTATGGAGATGCGTTCAAAGTAACGTCGCAGCAGCGGGACGCGGCGCGGGCGAAAGCTTTGGCCCGTTGGATCAAATCGGGTGATGCGGTCAAGGCGAAAGGATCGGAAATCCTGACGCAATTCGCACCATGCCATCAGCACCAACACCGATTCCATGAAGACGATGCCAAGGGGCAGCACACGACGTTGTGAGGGCTGGCCGGACGCGTCGCGATAGCTTAGGTCAATGGCGCGCTCGGCCCGGATTTCATGGCGCAATCGCGCGGTATCAATATGGATTTCCGCCCTTGGGTGAAAGCGTTTGGCGTGCAGGCAGGCATGGTCGAGCTGTTGCTGCAACCGGTCGGGCAGGCTGGCCTTGATCTTGGCCAGGGCGCTGTTGGCCGCATCCGACAGGGCCGGATCGCCCACGGTGCGCACTTCGCGCAGGCCAAGGACCAGCGCCTCTATTTCATCGGTAGAGAACATCATCGGCGGCAGGGCCGGGTCCTCGAGCAAGGTATACCCGAACCCCGCCGCGCCATCAATTACCGCGCCCATGGCCCGCAGGCTGTCTATATCACGATAGATTGAACGGGGCGAAACCCCAAGATCGGCTGACAGATCCTGTGCCTTGACCGGTGGTCGCCGGTTTCGCAGGATCTGCATCAGTTGCATTAGTCGGTCGGTTTTGCTCATATCGTTGTATAGAATACCCTACTGACAGGTTTTGTCAGCAGGAAACCGGCACAAAGGCGCATGTAACCCAGAAAGGAAACCCATGCTTGAATTGCAAACCTATCCCGGGGCCTTTGGCTCCCCGTCTGCCAGCCCGTTCGGGGTCAAGGCGCTGTGCCTGCTTGAAATGGCCAAGGTCGAATACACGGTCAACCATTCCGCCGATCCGCGCAAAGCCCCCAAAGGCAAGTTGCCGGTGCTGATCGACGGGGACAAGGTGATTGCCGACAGCGATTTCATCCGCGAGCATCTGGAAGCCACGCAAAACATCGATTTTGACGCGGGTCTGTCGGAACGGGATCGGGCGATCAGTCGCGCCTTTATCCGCATGGCTGAGGAGCATATGTATTTCGCGCTGACCTGTGACCGGTGGCTGATCGATGCGAACTGGGAGCAGGTAAAGGCGCAGTTTTTTGACAAGATACCGGCGCTGATGCGCGGTTTCGTGACCAATATGATTCGCAAAAAGGTGCGCGCGCAGGCCCATGCCCAAGGGATGGGGCGCCATAGTGTGCAGGAACAACTGGCGCGGGTGGACAAGGATATTGCGGCGGTAGCGGCATTGCTGGACGGGCAGAAATTCCTGTTTGGTGACCGGCCTACGGCAGCGGATGCGAGCGTGGCTGCCATATTGCTGTCCATGGCCAATTCCCCGACGCCGACCGCGCTAAGCCGGCGGGTTGGCGATGATGCGGTGATTATGGCTTATCTTGATCGGGTGAAGGGCGCGATTTTTCCGCAGCCATAGCGGCCTTTTTCGGCGCGCGGCGGGCCTTGCGTTCTGCCTGCCGTTCGCGAATCAGCCTGAACCGGTGAAAGACGGTTTCGTCCGAGGCATTGATCCGGTTCAGCAATTCGACCATAAGCGGCGCGATAACCGCGTCGCTCTGGGCGGCTTCGTACAGGCGAAACAGCACGTTTTTATCCAGATCTCCGCCGTTGATCTTGAACATATCCAGCCCCAGAAATACCGGTTCATTGGTGGGATAGGTCTTGGAGGGCGCGTTCTTGGGGTGGCCATAGCGCATATGCTCGGTTTCATAGAGCTTCATAAAACCGGTGGCGACAAAGGCGGCCAGTCCGGCGCGGCGCTGGTTTTCATTCCGGCCGTGGTCCAGAAAGGTCAGGGCCGAGGAAATCAGCCAGCGGCTGTCCAACTCGGTCGCCAGATCATCGGCATGTTCCTGCCAGATGCGGTGAAACAGGTGCTTGGCGACCTCGGGCGGGTTTTCGCGGCGTAGCGACACGATGCATTTGGCGTTCAGCAGCGCCAATTCGGAGCCATCGGCCAAGTTGGCGATCAACTCGCGTTCCTTGCCGGTTTGCGGGTTGTGTGGCGTATCGGCAACCTTTTGGTGCGATAGCGCCCGCAGGTCCACATCTTCGGGCGGGAAAAAGCCGTCATAGGCATGTTGACGCAGCATTTTGCGCTGGTGAAGGGCGGCAAGGCGCATCATGCCGCGCGGATAGGCAAGGGTCATGTGCTTGCGGATACGGTCCAGCCGCCGATACAACACCCCCAGCAGCACAAACCCGGCCATCAGCACCACAAAGCCGAGTGCGAGGGTTATGCCAAGGGCGGCGTTGCTCATGTCTGCATTTCTTTGGTGTCCGACAGGGTCAGGTCGGGAAAGTCCCGCTCGACACGGTCGATATCCCATTGCAGGCGGGTCAGGTAAACCGGATCACCGTCATGGTCGGTGCTGCACTGGCCCTTGTTGGCGTTCACAAAGGCATCGACCTTGTCCTTGGGGCCGGTCACCCAGCGGGCTGAGGTATATTGCGTCGGTTCGAACCGCACCGGCAGCCCGTATTCCATTTCGATGCGGCTGGCCAGCACCTCAAATTGCAGCGCACCGACCACGCCCACAATCCAGCCCGCGCCGATCATCGGTTTTAGCACTTTGCTGGCCCCTTCCTCGGCGAACTGGGTCAGGGCCTTTTCAAGGTGCTTGGCCTTCATCGGGTCAAGCGCCCGCACCGTCTGCAACAATTCCGGCGCGAAAGAGGGCAGGCCGGTAAAGCGGATATCCTCGCCCTCGGTCAGGCTGTCGCCAAGGCGCAACTGGCCGTGATTGGGAATGCCGATAATATCGCCGGCCCATGCATCTTCGGCCAACTCGCGGTCATTGGCCAGAAACATCACCGGATTGGAAATGGTCATCGGCTTGCCGGCCCGCACATGTTTCAGTTTCATGCCGCGTTTGAAATGCCCCGAGCACAGCCGCACAAAGGCCACGCGGTCGCGGTGTTTCGGGTCCATGTTCGCCTGAACCTTAAAGACAAACCCCGAAACCTTAGATTCAGCAGGGGAAACCGTGCGCGGCGTACCCGGCCGTTCTTGCGGGGTGGGGCCGAAATTGGCGATGCCGTCCATCAGTTCGCGTACCCCGAACGAATTGATCGCCGAGCCGAACCAGATCGGGGTCATGGTGCCTTCCAGAAAGGCGGTCCGGTCAAAGGCGGGCAGCAATTCGCGCACCATCTCTATTTCGTCGCGCAGAGTTTCAAGCAGGTCGGCGGGCACATGTTCGGCGATTTTCGGGTCGTCCAGCCCGTTGATCTGGATGCTCTCGCCCACCACATTGCGGTCGGCCCGATCCATCAGTTCCAACCGGTCATTGATCAGATCATAGCAGCCCAGAAAGTCGCGACCCATGCCGATAGGCCACGAAGCGGGCGCCACATCGATCGCCAGATTTTCCTGAATTTCGTCGATGATATCCAGCGTTTCGCGGCTTTCCCGGTCCATCTTGTTACAAAATGTCAGAATTGGCAGGTCGCGCAGGCGGCAGACCTCGAACAGTTTGCGGGTCTGGCTTTCGACGCCTTTTGCTCCGTCGATTACCATAATGGCCGCGTCAACGGCGGTTAGGGTGCGATAGGTGTCTTCGGAAAAATCGCTGTGGCCCGGCGTATCCACCAGATTGAACCAGTGGCTGCCATAGTCGAATGACATCGCCGAGGCCGACACCGAAATGCCGCGATCCTTTTCCATCTGCATGAAATCCGAGCGCGACCGGCGCGCATCGCCTTTGGCCCGCACCTGTCCGGCCATCTGGATAGCACCGCCAAACAGCAGGAATTTCTCGGTCAGGGTGGTTTTGCCCGCATCGGGATGCGAGATAATGGCAAAGGTGCGGCGGCGCGCAACCTCGGGGGGCAGGGGGGCTAGATCAGTCATGCGGGCGGTATACCTGTGACAACGCGCCAGAGCAACAAGGCTTTGCCTTGTGGCCATTCGGGGGTAATATGGGCGCAGCAAAGAAAGGATCGTCTTATGCGAATCAAGCTTCTTTCCGCCGTGGCCGCCGGTCTGCTGTTGCAGGCCTGTCAGCCCCCCGAACCGCCAACCGAACTGATCCAGCCCGTTCTGGGTGCCTGTACCGAGGGCGAAATTGCATCGCTGGTCGGGCAGCATGTGGATACGCTGAAGGGCGTAACCATCAACGCGCCGCTGCGGCTGATCCATGAAGGCGAGGCCGTCACCATGGATTACAACGCCGAGCGGATCAACATTGTGGTCGATGAAAACGACATGATTCTAGAGGCCTATTGCGGTTAGCTGCTGACAGGTTTTGGCAGGATGGGGCGACTAGATAGAGCAGGCCAGATACGGCATGCTCTATCAAAGGAACCACATCATGAGCCAGTTCAGTTTTGTCATTCTGTATGTCGCCGACATGCGGGCAAGCATTGATTTTTACAGCAAAATTCTGGGGGCAGGGCCGGTTGACGACGCGCCGACTTTCTCGGTTTTCCATCTGGGAAACGGGGTGATGCTGGGCCTGTGGCAGCGTGATGGCGTGGTGCCGCCGGTGGAGGCAACGGGCGGTGCGACCGAGGTTGCCTTTACGCTGTCCGATGAAACCGCGCTGCAGGAAACCCACACCCGTTGGGCCGGTTTTGCCCCGATTGCCCAACCCCCCGAGGTCATGGGCTTTGGCCTGACCTTTACCGCGCTTGACCCGGACGGGCATCGGGTGCGGGCCTTGGTGCCGGCCAAATGACCGCATGGGTTGCCGTTGCTTCAGCCGCGCATGTGCGGCTGGGGCGACAACAGGGGTTTATGCAGGTCTGCCACGGCAAGGCGGCCCCCTTGCGCCGCGTTCAGCCGTTTGATCGCGTGGTTTACTATTCGCCCAGTGTCGAGATGGGCAAGCGCGACGGGCTGCAATCGTTTTCTGCCATCGGCACGGTGCGGGCGGGTGCGCCCTATCAGGTGGAAATGGCGCCGGGTTTTGCTCCGTTTCGCCGCGATGTGGACTGGCTGGACGGGCAGGAAACCCTGATCAGGCCGCTGCTCGAATCACTGGAGTTCACCCGGGGCAGGCAAAACTGGGGCTATCGGTTCCGCTTTGGCCTGTTTTCGGTATCAGGGGCGGATATGGATGTGATTGCCCACGCGATGGGGGTAAGCTGGCCGCTGACAGAATCAGCAGGAGGGTAACATGGATCTGGGTATCAAGGGCAAAACCGCGATTGTATGCGCGGCGTCAAAGGGCTTGGGGCGCGGCTGTGCCGAGGCGCTGGCGCAAGCCGGTGTCGATCTGGTGATCAACGCGCGCAGCATCGGCCCGCTGGAACAGGCCGCGGTTGAACTGGCGCGCCACGGCGTAAGCGTTACCCCCGTGGCGGCGGATATCACCACCAACGAAGGTCGCGCCGCGGTGCTGGCCGCCAACCCCGCCCCCGATATTCTGGTCAATAACGCCGGTGGCCCGCCGCCGGGCATGTGGTCGGACTGGGAGCGCGAGGATTTTATCAAGGCGCTTGATGCAAATATGCTCGCACCGATCGCGATGATGAAGGCAACCTTGCCCGCCATGATGGAGCGCGGCTGGGGCAGGGTGGTGAATATCACCTCGCAATCGGTGAAATCGCCCATTGCGGTGCTGGGGCTGTCCAACTCGGCGCGGGCGGGGCTGACCGGATATGTGGCCGGTACGGCGCGGCAGGTGGCGGGGGCAGGGGTGACCATCAACAACCTGTTGCCCGGCATCCACGCCACCGATCGCGCCATCAGCCTTGATCAGGGGGTTATGGCGGCGCAGGGGATCACCATGGAGCAGGCGCAAGCACAACGCGCCGCCACCATTCCCGCCGGCCGGTATGGCACGCCCGATGAATTTGGTGCGATGTGCGCGTTTTTGTGCTCGAAACATGCCGGTTTTATCGTCGGGCAGAATATCCTGCTGGACGGGGGCGCGGTCAACGCAACCTTGTAACCGGCGCGCGCCCGTGCCCACAGCGGCGGCTTGTATTGGCCAAAGGTCGGGGCTATCCTGCAGGCCAGCATCAGTGTTTCGCCAGAAAGAGGCCGCGTGAGATTAATACTTTTTATCAACGGGTTGATTCTGACTTTTGGCGGCGTCCTGATGCTGGTCGTCGCGGCGGCCTTTGGCAATGAATCGGGGGTGTTTTTACAGGCGGCTCTGATGTGCGGCGGTATTGGTGCGCTGTTCAGTCTGGTTTCTTATGGTGAATTCAATACCTTGCGCGCGTCTGATGCGTTCTTGCTGACCGCGACCGTGTGGATTACTGCCGCCTGTTTTGGCATGTTGCCGCTATATATGTGGTCGCTTTCCTTTGCGGATGCATTTTTCGAATCCATGTCGGCCGTGACCACAACCGGCTCCACGGTCATGAGCGGCCTTGATACCACCGCGCATGATATCCTGCTGTGGCGTGCCATGTTGCAATGGATGGGCGGCATCGGCTTTGTGGTGACGGGCATGGCATTGCTGCCGATCCTCAAGGTCGGGGGCATGCAGTTGTTTCGCACCGAAAGCTCGGATCAGGGCGAGAAAGAGCTGAAAAACTCTACGCTGTTCGCGTTGGCCACCATGTGGGCCTATCTGAGCCTGACTGTGGCCTGTATGCTGGTTTACCTGTGGGGCGGCATGGGCGATTTCGATGCGCTTGTCCATGCGCTGACTACGCTGTCCTCGGGCGGGTTTTCCAACTATGACGCGTCGTTCGGGCATTTTGACAGCGCGTTCCTGCAATGGGCGGCGACGTTTTTCATGCTGTGCGCGGGCTTGCCTTTTGCGTGGTATATCCGCGTGGCGCGCACCCGCAGCCTGCGCAGCGAACAGGTCTGGACCTATATCACCATGCTGGCCGTGGTGATTCTGGTGCTGTCGATGTGGCTGGCTATTGCCCGCGATATGGCGCCCTTTGATGCGCTGCGACTGGTGGCGTTCAACGTGGTTTCGGCGGTTACGACCACCGGATATGCGACCACCGACTATACCACCTGGGGCAGTATGATTGCGGTGGTGTTTGTGATTCTGACCGCATCGGGGGGCTGTACGGGGTCAACCTCGGGCGGGGCCAAGCTGATGCGCTGGATCATTTTGCTGCGCTCCGTGCGCATCCAGATCCGCTCTATCCAGCATCCGAACGGGGTGTTTTCACTGAAATACGAGGGCAAAAAGGTAGAGCAGAACGTGCTGGACGGGGTGATCTCGTTTTTCGTGTTCTATATCTTTACCATTGTGATGCTGGCGGTGGTGCTGAACGTGCTGGGGCTGGATTTTTCGACCGCGATGACCGGCGCGCTGACGGCCGTTGCCAATGTCGGCCCCGGGGTAGGCGACATCATCGGCCCCGCCGGAAATTTCGCCAGCCTGCCGGATTCGGCCAAATGGGTACTGGTATTCGGCATGTATGTGGGGCGGCTGGAAATGCTGACGGTTTTCGTGCTGTTCACCCGCAGCTTCTGGCGTGAGGCGATCTAGAAAAGGTCACGGGCAAGTGACCATCTATGATCAAACGCCCGATGACCGCGCCCCGAAATGGTGTTAGCAATCCCCAAACACAGACAGGAGTCCCGATGAAACACGATGATGTGCAGGAATACTATGGCAAGGTGCTGCAAGGCTCGGCAGATTTGCAAACCAATGCCTGTTGTACGCCCGATGATGTGCCCGAACATTTGCGCAAGGTGCTGGCAAAAATCCACCCCGAGGTCAGCGAGAAATACTATGGCTGCGGGCTGGTGGCCCCCGATGCGTTAAGCGGTGCGCGGATCCTCGACCTTGGTTCTGGCTCGGGGCGCGATGTTTATGCGCTGGCCGGGCTGGTTGGCGAAAACGGGGCGATTGTCGGCGTCGATATGACCGATGAACAGCTTGACGTGGCCCGCCGCCATGTGGATTTTCACGCGCGGGCCTTTGGCTATGGCGCGCCCAACGTGACCTTTCACAAGGGCTATATCGAGCGGCTGGACGCGCTGGGGCTGACCGATGACAGCTTTGACATTATCGTTTCCAACTGCGTGATCAACCTGTCGCCCGACAAACCGGCGGTGCTTCGCGAGGCATTCCGGCTGCTCAAACCAGGCGGAGAGCTGTATTTCTCGGATGTCTATGCCGACCGGCGGGTGCCGCGCGAATTGCTGGATGATCCGGTGCTGTATGGCGAATGCCTGAGTGGGGCGCTCTATTGGCGCGACTTTCTGACCCTTGCCAAGGCGGCAGGCTTTGCCGACCCGCGTCTGGTAGAGGACCGCATCCTGACCATCGAAAACCCCGAGATAGAGGCAAAACTGGAAGGCATCACCTTTCATTCTGCTACCTACCGGCTGTTCAAATTGCCCGAGTTGGAACCCGCCCCCGAGGATTACGGCCAGCGCGTCACCTATGCGGGCACCATGCCCCATGTGGGCAGCGTGTTTACGCTGGACAAGGATCACCGGTTCGAGGCGGGGCAGGAACAACGGGTCAGCGGCAACACCTACCGGATGCTGCGCGACAGCCGCTTTGCGCCGTATTTCGAATTCTCGGGCAGCTTTGCCCGGCATCTTGGCCCGTTTGACGCGGAAACCCCGTTTGCACCCGCACCCACGGGGGGCTGTTGTTGCTGAACCCTTGCGCGTTGCACAAGGGGTTGATATGGCTTGGCCCAAACTGGCGAGGCAGATTTGGAACCCAAGCTCGAATTGAAAAATATCACCCGCAGCTTTGACGGGCAAAGGGTGGTGAACGACCTGTCGCTGGCCTTGCACGCGGGCGAGGTCGTGTGCCTGCTTGGCCCCTCGGGCTGCGGTAAATCGACGACCCTGCGGATAGCGGCAGGCGTAGACCGGCAGAATGCCGGGCAGGTGCTGCTGGATGGCGTGGTTGTTTCGGATGACCGCGGGCATATGCCGCCCGAGAAACGCTCGGTCGGGCTGATGTTTCAGGATTTCGCGCTGTTTCCGCACCTGTCGGTGCTGCAAAACGTGGCTTTCGGGCTGAATTCGGCGGATAAGCGGGAAATTGCGCAAGTGCTGCTGGCCAAGGTCGGGCTGGCCGCCTATGGCGACAAATACCCGCACATGCTGTCGGGGGGCGAACAGCAACGTGTGGCGCTGGCCCGCGCCATGGCCCCAAACCCCAAGGTCATGCTGATGGACGAGCCGTTCAGCGGGCTGGATAACCGGTTGCGCGACGGCATTCGCGACGACACGCTGGCCATGATGAAAGAACTGGGTGCAGCGGTGTTGCTGGTCACTCACGAACCTGAAGAGGCGATGCGCATGGCCGACAGTATCGCCCTGATGCGCAAGGGCAAAATCGTGCAGATGGGCGCGCCATATAACATATACAACTCTCCGATTGACCGGAAGGCAGCCGCATTTTTCAGTGATATCAATGTGATACACGGCGTTGCCAAGAATATGCAGGTCGAAACCGCCTTTGGGCGTTTCTTCAAGCCGGGGCTGAAAGACGGCGCTGATGTAGAGATCATCATCCGCCCGCAGCATCTGAAAATCGACCTCGACCGCCACGGCTCTGGCCCCAACCCGACCGAGATGCACGGCGTACCGGCGCGCGGGTCGGTGATGCGGGCGCGTTTTATGGGCAATGAAAGCCTGATCGAGCTGCGCATGGACCATGACGGTTCCACCCTGACCGCGACGATCCCCGGGGTATTCCTGCCCCAGCCGGGCACGCCGCTTTGGCTGTCGATGCGTCGTGATCGTTGTTTTGTGTTTAGCTCGGGCGACTAAAACGTGCTAAACCGCAAAATAATCTGTAAATAATTGCGTTTGGGGTTTGAACCTCGGGCGATTAATCAATAACTATGTAACGTCCAATTCTCAAAACCACGGAGAGAGAGAATGTTTTCAACACCAATGCTAATTGGCAATGTCGGCCCGATGGGGATGATCCTGATCGCGGTTGTCGTGCTTGTCCTGTTCGGGCGCGGTAAGGTTTCGTCGCTGATGGGCGAAGTTGGCAAAGGGATTTCGTCGTTCAAAAAAGGCGTTTCTGAAGGCAAGGCCGAGCTTGAAGCCGCTGCTGCCGAAGAAGCCGTTGACGTGACCCCGGCCAAAACCAAAGAAGAAGAAGCCTAAGCGCATCCCGCGCATGACAGGAGTGCCGCCCTATGTTTGATCTGGGCATGATGGAGCTGTTGGTGATTGGCATCGTGGCGTTGATCGTCGTGGGGCCAAAAGACCTGCCCGGCATGTTCCGCACGGTTGGCAATTTTGTCGGCAAAATGAAGGGCATGGCGCGCGAGTTCCAGCGTTCCATGGACGAGGCCGCGCGCGAAAGCGGCGTGTCCGAGGCGACCTCGGGCCTGAAAGAGCTGCAAAGCTCGGTGAAATCCGCCACCGATTTCAACCCGCTCGATTTTGACAAGGATCACGGCAAGACGCCGCCCAAGGCGAAATCCGAAACGGCCGAAAAGCCGGCCAAGGCCGAAGCGGCCGAAAAGCCCGCAAAGCCCAAGAAAAAACCGGCCAAGCCCAAGAAAAAGGCCGATACCGCGCCCAAGGCCAAAAGTGAGTAACCCATGAGCGATAGCGAAGTTGAAAGCAGCACAGCGCCGCTGATTGAACACCTGACGGAGCTGCGCACACGGCTGATCCGCTCGGTTCTGGCCTTTGTGGTGGCGATGCTGTTTTGCTATGCATGGTCAACCGAGATTTTCGATTTTCTTGCAACTCCGATTTGCGACCAGCTGATCGCGCAGGGCGGCGAATGCAACCTGATTTTCACCGGCCTGCAAAAGGGTTTTACCACGGCGCTGCGTATTTCGATGTTTGGCGGCTTTATTCTGGCCTTTCCGGTGATCGGCCTGCAATTGTGGCAATTCGTGGCGCCGGGGCTGTATAAAAACGAGAAAAAGGCGTTTCTGCCGTTTTTGCTTGCCTCGCCGGTGCTGTTTGCCATCGGGGCCGCGTTTGCGTTCTATGTGGTGCTGCCGATGGCGTTCAGTTTTTTCCTCGACTACCAGCAAATCGGCCCCGGTGGCGAATCGACCCCCGCCGATGGCCCCGCGGCGATCGGTATTTCCTTTCTGGGGACGATTGACGAATATCTGGGTCTGACCATGAAATTCGTGCTGGCCTTTGGCATTACCTTCCAGTTGCCGGTGGCGTTTTCGTTAATGGCCAAGGTCGGGCTGGTGACCACCAAAGGCCTGACCGGTACGCGCAAATACGCCATTGTCGGCATTCTGATGCTGGCCGCGGTTATTACTCCTCCCGACGTGATCACCCAGATTATCATGTTTACGGTGATCTACGGGTTGTACGAGTTTTCGATCCTGCTGGTGCGGGTGGTCGAAAAGAAACGCATTGAGCAACTAAAGGCCGAAGGCGCGTATTTTGACGACGACTATGACGACGACGATTTTGAGGCCGACGCGTTTGACACCAAGGATGACGCATGAGCAAAAAGGCGCTAAAACGCATCGCCGATGCGCTTGAACGCCTGTCTCCGCCGCCGCTGCGCAGCCCCGATTTTAACGCGGATGCCTATGTCTGGGAAACCGCACCCGATTGCCTGCGTCCGGTTGCGCGGGTCAACCGGATAGAGCTGCCCTTGCTGGTCGGGATCGACCGGGCGCGCGATACTCTGCTGGCCAATACCCGACAATTTGCCAAAGGGCTGCCGGCCAATAATGTATTGCTTTGGGGCGCGCGCGGCATGGGTAAATCATCGCTGGTCAAGGCGGTGCATGCGCATGTCGGTGGCTGCAAGCTGGTCGAAATCCAGCGCGAGGACCTGCCCAGTATCGGCCGCCTGATGAACCAGCTGCGCGGTGTCGATGCGCGGTTCTTGCTGTTTTGCGATGACCTGTCGTTTGACCACGACGATAGCCACTATAAATCGCTTAAGGCGGTGCTGGATGGCGGGGTAGAGGGGCGGCCGGAAAATGTACTGTTCTATGCCACGTCGAACCGGCGTCACCTGATGCCGCGCGATATGATCGACAACGAACGCCAGCGCGGGATCAACCCGTCCGAAGCGGTCGAGGAAAAGGTATCCCTGTCCGACCGGTTCGGGCTCTGGCTAGGTTTTCACCCGTGCAGTCAGGACGAATACCTGCAAATGATTCGCGGCTATTGCGAGGCCATGGGAATAGAAATCGACGATTCCACCCTGCACGCCGAGGCCATTGAGTGGCAACAAACCCGTGGTGCGCGCTCGGGGCGCGTTGCATGGCAGTATGTTACTGATCTGGCCGGACGTTACGGGGTGCGGATAACCGGCGCATAATCCTGCGGCGTAGGTATTCGGCACCAAAATCCGGATAAATGGCAAATTGCCTTGAAAAAGCCACATGACTATTGTCGTATTAGGCGATTAAGTTTTTATAAATAACTGGATACCATTATGACCAAAGACCCGAAGTATTTGCAGCACGCAACCGAATTGACCGGCCACGGGATTGTATTCTTCCCGACCCCCAAAACCGCCAGTTCATCGGTCAAGCAAATCATGTACCGGATGCTGCACGGCAAGCGCTTTGTCGAGCGGGACGAGCATGGCAACCGCCGACGTGCCCTGCCTGAATACCGCGATTTTTTTCGCACCAATGCGTTTGATGCAATTGACCACGACCTGTATCGCGACCATGATCGCATTACGCTGGTGCGCGATCCCGTAGAGCGCCAGATTTCGGTTTACACCGGTATCGCGGGCAATGCCGGTGCGCTGGCCGAGGATAAAATCGACATGGAACTGGCAGCCGCGCTTGAATTGAAGCCGAACCCCAATGCCAATGCCTATTTCAGCAATCTGGAGCGCTATCGCGTGCTTGCCGGTCCGATTTGGGCGCATAGCAACCCTGTTACGGTCTCGTTAGGGACCAATCTTGCCTATTTTACCCACGTTTTCCGCCTGTCGGAATTTGATGATATGATCGCGTTCATGTCGGAAAAATCGGGGCTGAAGGCGAAAAAGGTTCATGCCAACAAATCCACCGGTGACAAGAAAAAGATGAAGAAAAAGGCCAAGTTTGAGGATCTTTCGCGCAAGGCGCAGAAAAACCTGCTGGCCCATTGTGCCGGCGACTATGCATTACTGAACGGGTATTTCTCTAACGAGAAATACCTCGATATCATGACATCAATGGTCTAGGGCGAAGCGCGCGGGTTCGGGCCGTACGCTGGCCGTTCGGGTCAGCGCAAATACTGGGTCGGATCGACGCTTTCGGTGCCGATGCGCACCTCGAAATGCATAATCGGCGTTTCGGCCGGTGCCACAATGCCGATGCTTTGCCCCTGGGTCACATGATCGCCCTTGGCAACGCTGACATTGGTAACCCGCCCATAGACCGTCATCAGATCGTTGGAATGCCGGATCAGCACGATGGTGCCCAGATCGCCCAGCGAATCAGAAACCAGCGCTACGGTGCCATCGCCCGCTGCGCTTACGGTTGCGCCCGCTCCGGTGGCAAAATCCAGCCCTTCGTTTTTGTTGCGCCCGTTGGGCCGATAGCCCCGCGCGATTGTTCCCTCGACCGGCGCGATAAACGGCGCGCTTGGTGCCACCGCAGGCGGAGGCGTGGGGGCAACAGCAGGCGTTTCACCCTCGGAAACCGGTTGAGGTTCACTGACCGGTGCCGCAACCGGTGCGGCGGGGATGTTGGCGGTATCGGGCACCGGAATGATCAGCAATTGGTTGGGGCGCACCGCAAGGTCGGGGCCAAGCCCGTTCCATGTGGCCAGCGCCGTTACCGACACGTTATAGGACCGCGCAATCGTATAGGCGGTTTCGCCCGATTCTACCCGATGGCGCAGCGGCTCGGTCGGGTTGCCAACCCCCGCGCTGCCACCGGCATTTTCAATGGCGCTGACCGCAATTTCCTCGGACCAGCCGGTTGGAGAGGCCACAACCTCGCCGCCAACATTGTCGGGCAACACCAGAACCTCGCCGGTTCGCGGGGTATAAGTGGTCGGCAGGCCGTTGGCTTCGGCCAGTTTGTCGGTCGAAATGCCGACCCGATTGGCCATGGCCTCCAGATTGTCACCATCGCGCGCAACAATGACCTGATAGGTATCATAGGTGATCACTCCGCGGGAATCCGCCGGTGGCCGATTGATCGATGGCAGCGTTTCGCCTTTATGGTTGAACACGCCGGACAGTCGCCCAAGGTCAAAACCGTTCTCGCAGCCGCCCAGCAGGGTTAACGCGGTTAACCCGACGGCCAGGGTAGATTTATTTAATATAAACATAGGATTACGCCCTCTTGTATCCTCAACAATAACGCCCGTTTGCGGGTCTGTTTCTGCGTCTAGTCCTTTGCCACGCCCGAAAGCAGCGGCACAAAACGCACTTCGCTCAACTCACTATACTCCAAACCGTTCTCGGTTTTAACTATTTTTATCAGATTTTGCACCACGTCCGATTGCCCCACCGGAATCACCATGATTCCGCCCGGTTTCAACTGGTTGAGCAAGGCGGCCGGCGGGTCTTCGGCGGCGGCGGTAACCAGAATGCGGTCAAAGGGGGACTGGTCGGGCAGGCCGTGGCCACCGTCGCCGGTAATCACCGTGACATTGGCAATGCCAAGCCCCTGCAACACCGCGCGGGCCTGCTGGGCAAGGGGGCGGTGGCGCTCGATCGAATAGACCCGGCGGGCAAGGCGCGACAGCACGGCGGCCTGATATCCGCTGCCGGTGCCGATTTCCAGCACTTTGCAACGTTTGGTGACCTCAAGCGCCTGAGTCATCTGCGCCACTACGGTCGGCTGGCTGATGGTCTGCCCGCAGGAAATCGGCAGCGGGCGGTTTTCAAAGGCGCGATCCTTGAACACGCCATCCAGAAAGGCGGCGCGTGGGATACGCTCCATCGCGGCCAGAACCGTGTTGTCACTGATGCCGCTCTGACGCAGATTCAGCACAAATTCCATTTGCTGTTCATCGATCACGACCGGCCCTCCAGCGCGGTTTGCAGGCTGTCCAGCACCGAATGCGCGGTCAGGTCTGCGCGCAAGGGTGTTACGGTGATATAGCCCTGCACGGCCTCGAAGGCATCCGAACCCGCGGGTGAACTGTCATTGCCCGCCGTATGGGTCAGCCATAAATAGGTGCGCCCGTTGGGGGCTTTTTGCGGCTGCACCCCGAAAGAGGCCGCCTCGCGAACCCCCTGATGGGTCGCCTTGACCCCTTTGACCGCATCGGCAGGGCCGGCGGGGAAGTTGATGTTGTAAAACACGCCATAGCGCGCATCGTGCCAGTCGGCATGGTCCAGCAATTGCCGACAGACGGAGGTGCCGTGTTGACGGGCTGCCTCGAACGGGTCGTCCAGATCATGGTCGTAATGGCCATAATACTGCGACATGGCTATCGCTTTGAACCCGTGCATGGCTGC
Source organism: Paracoccaceae bacterium (assembly GCA_027069385.1). Lineage (GTDB taxonomy): Bacteria > Pseudomonadota > Alphaproteobacteria > Rhodobacterales > Rhodobacteraceae > UBA3077. Next base: position 2,720 of record JALXER010000094.1, on the reverse strand, counting down.
CTCCATGGCACCGCCGATGGTGCCCGAATAAAGCGTGTCCTCGGCAACATTATGGCCGCGATTGACCCCGGCAAGTACCAGATCGGGCTTGGCATGGTTCAGTACTTCGTAAAGCCCGGCCAGAACACAATCGGCCGGGGAGCCTTCGACCGCATAGCGCCGCTTACCAAGCTGTTCCAGCCGCATCGGGCGGATATAGGAAATACAGTGCGAAACGCCGGATTGCTCGAATGCCGGTGCAACCACCCAGACCTCTCCGTCCGGTCCGGCCAGATCGGTTGCGATGGCCTCGGCCACCTTCAGGCCGGGGGCGGTGATCCCGTCGTCATTGGTAATCAGAATGCGCATATCATGCCTCTTGCTGCTCTGCGGTCTTTTTAGGGCGGCAACGGGGGAAGGTCTAGCGCCAGCCTGCGGTTAATCGGACGAAGGTGCCGCTTTTTTGGAAAAGTGAGTCATATTTATCATCCCGCCGAAAAATGGACAGGGGCGCTCCCGCAGTCCAGCTATTGACTGGCTAAAGCCAGCCAACAGCTTCCCTTTGGGCCGGGCCGACCTTCGGTCGGCCCCGGGGGCCAGCCCCCGTACCCCCGTCACATGCGTGAGGCGACAATACCTTCCATTTTTCATAAATACTCTCAGGGGGGAATTGCCCGTTTACGGGCAAGGGGGGCGTGAACGCCCCCGCATGGGGTTTACCCCATGCCCGGTTGATGAGGGGGGCCGCTTGCGGCTCCCCGAAGAGACCGGAGGCCCGGCGGGGCACACCATTGAAACGGCTGGAAAATCCGGCCATTCTATGCCATGCACGATCCCAAACACCAACCCCGAGGACGCCATGTTTCAAACCTTCACAACGCCTTCCACTCCCGAAACCGGCGCGGCTCGTCTGGCACAGCTACGCACCGCGCTTTCGCAACGCGGGATCGAGGGGTTTCTTGTCCCGCGTTCCGACGCGCATCAGGGTGAAAACGTTGCCCCCCATGACGAGCGGCTGGCCTGGTTGACCGGTTTCACCGGCTCGGCGGGGTTCTGCGTGGTGCTCCAAGACAGTGCGGGCGTGTTCGTCGATGGACGCTACACCCTGCAGGTACGCAAGCAAATCGACCTCTCGGCCTTTACCCCGCAATCGCTGGTCAACGACAAGCTGTCTGAGTGGTTGCTGGCGCGTTTGCCCGAAGGTGCCAGAATCGGATATGACCCGATGCTGCATACCGTCGCCGAACTGGAAGCGCTTGAATCCGCGCTGGAGGGCAAGCTTTCGCTTTGCCCGACCGAGAACCCGATCGACGCCATCTGGCGCGACCAGCCCGCCCCGCCCACTGGCAAGATCACCCCTTATCCGATCGAGTTCGCCGGCGTGTCCAGCGCCGAAAAACGCGTGCAACTTGCGACGACGCTTCGCGATAACGACCTGTGCGCATCCGTCCTTACCCTGCCTGATTCGATCTGCTGGCTGCTCAACATTCGCGGCAGCGACATCGTGCGCGCGCCCTTGGTACTGGCTTTTGCCATTCTGCACGATGACGCGCGGGTTGATCTGTTTACCGACCCGCGCAAGGCCTCGCCAGAACTGCTGGACCACCTGGGCGATCAGGTAACGTTGCACCCGAATGAGGCATTCCAACCCGCCCTAAACGCGCTGAAATCCAGGGTCGGGATCGACAAAAAAACCGCGCCCATCTGGGTTTGCAACCAGATTCAACACCCCGTTAACCATCCTGACCCCTGCGTCCTGCCCAAGGCGCGCAAGAACCCCGCCGAACTGGCAGGCACAAGAACCGCCCACCGGCGCGACGCGGTCGCCATGTGCGAATTCCTGGCCTGGCTGGCACAGGCCGACCACAGCGGACTAACCGAAATCGACGTGGTAACCAGGCTGGAATCCTTTCGGCGCAACACCAACGCGCTGACCGACATTTCCTTTGATACGATCTGTGGCGCGGGCCCTAACGGGGCTATCGTTCATTACCGGGTGGACGACTCCAGCAACGCCGAACTTGTGCAGGATTCGCTGCTGTTGGTGGATAGCGGCGGGCAGTATCTGGACGGCACCACCGATATCACCCGCACCGTGGCCATTGGCCAGCCTGACCACGATATGATCCGCGCCTTTACGCTGGTGCTGCAGGGCATGATCAACCTTTCCATGCTGCGCTGGCCCCGGGGCCTTAGCGGGCAGGAAATCGACGCGATGGCGCGCGCGCCGCTCTGGGCGGCGGGGTTCGACTATGACCATGGCACCGGCCACGGAGTCGGGGCCTATCTTGGCGTACATGAAGGTCCGGCCAGCATATCCAGACGCGGCACCGTGGCGCTTGATCCCGGCATGATCCTGTCCAATGAGCCGGGCTATTACCGCGAAAATGCCTGGGGAATCCGTATCGAAAATCTGGTGGTGGTCACCCCGCCCGAAACCCCCGAAGGGGGGGATCGTGCCATGCTGGGCTTTGAAACCCTGACATGGGTGCCTATTGACCGCGCCCTGATCGACCCGACGCAACTGACACCGGTCCAGCAGGACTGGCTGAACAGCTATCACCGAGCGGTGTTCGAGATGGTCTCGCCCCATGTCAGCCCCGCAACCCTTGACTGGCTGCAACGCGCCTGCGCTCCGGTTTAGCCCAGCCACAAGCCCTGCCGGTGCAGGGCGGCGCGGGTGCAGCGGGTGCCACGGGGGTAAGGTTGCCGCGCCGCATGGGGCCGGTCCAGCCCCTTGC
>JALXER010000093.1 GCA_027069385.1 Paracoccaceae bacterium | reverse complement strand
CAACTTGTAAACACCGAACCGTAGCGCTCCCGCAGTCCAGCCTTGTGTTTGGCAAGCCAAACACAAGGCTTCCCTTTGGGCCGGGCCGCCCTGCGGGCGGCAGGGGGGGGCGTTCCGCCCCCTCGCGACATGCGTCGCTCCCCCCTGAGAGTACTTGAAGAAGAATAAATTCACTTCCCTTCTTCTTTTCACAAATCCCCCGGGGGTGAATGGCGCTTACGCCAGAGGGGGCTGGCCCCTTGCTTGTGCATGCACAAGCTCTGCCGATAAGGGGGGCCGCTTGCGGCTCCCCGCAGAGGCAGACAGCCCGGCTCAACTGCTGGAGGCTCATTGCGCAGGCAATGATGCCGACAGCAGGCGGGAGCGCTACGGGTTCCCATTTATCCCACCTGACGAGAATGCCCCTTGCGCATCCGATGGATATGGCCAAAACTGGCTTTTTCTGAACCTGACGAGGCCGCCATGACATCCCCCACTTTTCCACCGGTTTTCGACGGCCACAACGATGCATTGCTCAAACAGTACGAGAACGGCGCTATGGGGTTTGCCGACGGATATGATGCACATATAGATGTGCCTAAAGCAAAGGTCGGCGGGTTCGGAGGCGGATTTTTCGCGATCTGGGTGCCAATCACCCTGGACGAAGACGGAATTTTTGACCAGATGTTGCAGCCCAGCTATGACATCCCGCTATTTGGTCCGATCGATCAGCAAGAGGCGCTGTCACTGGCCACGAAACAGGTGGCCATTCTGTCGCGGTTAGAGGCCGGCGGCGCGCTGCAAATCTGCACATCGACCGCGCAGATCCGCGCCTGTCTGGATCGTGGTAAAATGGCAGCGGTCATGCATATCGAGGGTGCCGAGGCCATCGACGGCGATTTCGACGCGCTGGAGATGTTCTATCGTGCCGGGCTGCGCTCGCTGGGCATCGTCTGGGCGCGCGAGACCATCTTTGGCCACGGGGTGCCGTTCCGGTTTCCTTCTACCGGCGATACCGGACCGGGGTTGACGCCAAAGGGGGTTGAATTGGTGCGGCAGTGCAACCGGCTGGGTATCATGCTGGACATGTCCCACCTGAACGAAGCCGGCTTTTGGGACGTGGTGAAAACCAGTGACGCGCCGATTGTAGCAACCCATTCCAACGCCCATGCCATCTGCCCCAACGCGCGCAATCTGACTGACCGGCAGTTGCACGCCATTCGCGACAGCGACGGCATGGTCGGGCTGAATTTTGCTACCGCTTTTTTGCGACCCGACGGGCAGATGGTTGCCGACACGCCGCTGGAGCTGATGCTGCGCCATCTGGACCATCTGATCGAACATCTGGGCGAAGACCGTGTCGGGCTGGGCTCCGATTTTGACGGTGCCATGGTGCCCGAGGCAATCGGTGATATTGCCGGGTTGCCAGCCTTGCGCAGCGCCATGCGAGGCCACGGTTATAACGAAGCGCTCATGGCTAAATTGTGCAACGAGAACTGGTTGCGGGTGTTGGGAGAAACCTGGAAAGAATAATCTGCTAATTGTTCTTTTTTAGCCGTATTATCAAATAGATACATGACGTCAAACCGAACCACTAAACCGGTTTAGTAGGGTCGTTTGGCGCAGCCTGACCGGGCGGCGAACCGGCCATCGCCAAGGGAGCATCGCTGTCTATGCGGCAACCACATAAACCATACAAAATTAGCATCAACAAAGTTCCCGAAAGCCGGTATTTATGTCCTATACTCCCCCGAAACAGGAGGACAGGATTTCGGCCAAACGCGCATATGATCATGCCTTTGTCTCGCTGCCCGATGGGCTTGGCGGGCCAAAGCAGGGCGTTATGTCCGGGCTTGCGCCGCAACTGGCGGCTGCTGCCGGTTGCCCGAGCGGTTTCCCTTGCTGGTGTTCCTGACCGGCTCGCGCCCGCGCGGGCAGGAAAGGCGGGTGGCGGAATGGCTGGCGGGCAGCGGTTTTCTGTTTGTCGCGCCCGATACCCATGCCCGCAATGACCGCCCCGAATACCACAGCCCCGACAACCCCGCGATCTATCGCCGGGTCCATGATTTGCGCCGCGCCGAGGTCTCGTACCTAATGGCGCAACTTGACACCCTGCCGGTGGACCGGCGTCTGATTATACTGGTCGGCCTGTCCGAAGGTGCCGTTGCCGCATCAACTTGGGACGGGGCAGGCATTGCCGCGCGGGTCGCGTTGGCGTGGGATTGCGATGCCAGCTATTTTGTTGACAAGGTCACCATTGCAGGCAACCCCGAAACCACCGCATTTCTGAATCTGTTCGGCTATCAGGATGATTTCTTTGGCCCCAATGCCAGCCTTCCGCGCAGTAAAAACAGCCACGGGCATAATGCGGAATCGCTTAAAGATTTTGCCCGCGCCAAGGTCATCACCTACCCGTCGGTCGGGCATCGCGTGCTTGACCATCCCGAGGCCAGACACGACCTGATCCAGTTCCTGAACCGCTGTCGAGATCTTTATTTACAAGGCCCTGCACCGTAATCCTACGGTGCCACAAGCGCACCTTGTTTCTTGACCTTTTGGTCAGCCACGGTGTTTACTGAAACCCTAACGACTCGATAATAACCAACCTGGAGGAAACCACATGAACGCTTTTCGATCCGCCATTCTTGGCGCAGCCGTTGCCTTGGCAGCCGGCGTAACCACCGTACCGGCCATGGCCGAGACCCCGGCAAATATGCTGGTCATTGCCAACCGCATTGACGATATCACCACCATGGACCCGGCCCAGTCTTTTGAATTTGCCGGTTCCGATGTCAGCCACAACATCTATAGCAAGCTGGTCAATTTTGATCCGGCCGATCTGGATGCAGGCTATGGCCCCGATCTGGCAGCCAGTTGGACAGTTTCCGAGGACGGACGCTCTATCACCTTTACCATGCGCGAAGGCGTGTTGTTCGCTTCGGGCAATCCGGTAACCGCTGCCGACGCAGAATACAGCCTGCGCCGCGCAATCATTCTGAACAAAACCCCGTCCTTCATTCTGTCGCAATTCGGCTTTACCCCCGAAAACGTTGAAGAAACCATCGTGGCCGACGGCAACACCCTGACCATCACCACCGACCAGCGCTATGCGACCTCGTTCGTGCTGAACTGCCTGACCGCCACCATTGGCGGCATCGTTGATTCCAAAGTTGTGATGGAACACGAAGTGGACGGCGACATGGGCAACGAGTGGCTGCGCACCCACACTGCCGGTTCGGGCGCCTATGTGCTGACCAGCTGGAAACCCAACGAGAGCGTAACCCTGACCGCCAACCCCAACTGGTACGGTGGCGAAGTTGCCATGCAGCGCGTCGTGGTACGCCATGTGCAGGAAAGCTCGACCCAGCGCCTGATGCTTGAACGCGGCGATATCGACGTTGCCCGCAATCTGTCCCCCGAGGACGTGGCCGGTATCCGCGAGGCCGACGGTCTGGTGGTTGACAGCGAATTGCGCGGTCGCCTGATGTATATGTCGATGAACCAGAAAAACGAGATCCTCAGCAACCCCAAAGTTGTCGAAGCGATGAAGTATCTGATCGACTATGAAGGCATGCAGGACAGCTTTTTGAATGGTCAGTATGTGATCCATCAGGCATTCCTGCCCGCAACCTATCTGGGTGCCATTGACGATACGCCCTACCATCTGGATATCGAAAAAGCCAAGGCGCTGCTGGCCGAGGCCGGTTATCCGGACGGGTTCGAGGTAAACCTGGTTGTGCGTGAAGCACAGGAACGCATCGATATTGCGCAATCCTTGCAAAACACCATGGCGCAAGCCGGGATTACCATCAATATCACGGTGGGCACCGCCAAGCAGATTCTGGGTGAATACCGTGCGCGGACCCATGACATCTATCTGGGTGCGTGGGGGCCGGACTATCCCGACCCGAACACCAACGCCGGTACCTTTGCCTATAACCCCGATAACTCGGACGAAGCAGGCGCAACCGGGCTGCTGGCATGGCGCAATGCCTGGGCGATTCCGGAAATGTCCAACGAAACGCTGGCCGCGGTGATTGAAAATGACCGCGACACCCGTGCAGCCATGTACGAAGCCTTGCAGCGCGAGCACCAGCAGGTATCGCCCTTTGCAATAATGTTCCAGAAAATCGAACAGACCGGCCGTGCCGAAAACGTTCAGGGCCTAAGCCTTGGCGGCGCGATTACCGCTGTTTCCTACTGGAATGTGACCAAATAAATGGCGCTGGCTGAAACCAGTCCAAAAGGGCGGCGCAAGTCGTCGCCCTTTACCCGCTTCCTGATCAAGGCCGGCAAAACCGTCATGGCGATTTCGGTTACCATGCTGGGCCTGTTGTTTATGACCTTTGTGATTGGCCGGGTCATGCCGGTTGATCCGGTTCTCTCGATTGTAGGCGAGCGCGCCTCTCAGGAGATGTACGACGCCGAGTTTATCAAACTCGGGCTGGACAAACCGATAGTTGTCCAGTTTTTCTATTATATCCGCGACGTGGTGACCGGTAATTTCGGCATCAGTCTGCGCACCGGTTTTCCGGTTTGGAACGATATTGTGCGGGTGTTCCCCGCTACGATGGAACTGGCTACCATCGGCACCATTCTGGGTGTGCTGATCGGGGTGCCGCTGGGGGTGCTGGCGGCGGTAAAGCGCGGCACATGGATCGACCAGATCGCCCGCGTGGTGGCCTTGATCGGCTATTCGATGCCGGTATTCTGGATCGGGCTGATCGGGCTGCTGGTGCTGTATGGCATGCTTGGCTGGATCGGCGGGCCGGGCCGGCTTGATGTGTTCAACGAAGATATTATCCCGCCGGTAACCGGCATGATCCTGATCGACAGTGCCCTGGCGCGCGACTGGTTTATCTTCAAGGATGCGCTTTCGCATATCATTCTGCCCGCCTCGCTGCTGGGCTATTATTCGCTGGCCTATATCAGCCGGATGACCCGTTCGTTTATGCTCGAACAGCTTAGCTCCGAATATATTACCACGGCGCGGGTCAAGGGCATGTCCGAGCGCGCGGTGATCTGGAAACACGCCTTTGGCAACATCAAGGTGCAGTTGATTACCGTCATTGCGCTATCCTATGCGGGGCTGCTCGAAGGGTCGGTGCTGACCGAGATCATCTTTTCATGGCCGGGCATCGGGTCCTATATCACCACCTCGCTGCTAAGCGCCGACATGAACGCGGTCATGGGCGGCACGGTGGTTGTCGGGCTGGTATTCGTGTTGCTGAACGTGTTTGCCGAACTGCTATACAAATTCTTTGATCCGAGGGCAAAATGAGTATCCAACCAACCGGATTGCGGGCGTGGCTGCTGACCGACACGCCGACCTCGCGCCATCACGCGCGCATGGCCGCCTATTATCAGGCGTGGCTGTCGCTTAAATCGAACCATATGGCCATGTTCGGCCTTGGCATTTTGCTGTTGCTGGTAATTCTGGCCGCGTTTGCGCCAATTCTGGCTCCGGCGGCACCGGATTTCCAGATCCTTGATCTGCGGTTGACCCCGCCGGTCTGGGTCAGCGACCGTGACCCCAACATTGACGGCTTTATTCTTGGTTCGGACAGTCTGGGGCGGGATATCCTGTCGCGGCTGCTATACGGGTCGCGCATCACCCTTTATATCGTTGCGCTGGTCGCGCTGATCGCACCAATTGCCGGCCTGTTTGTCGGGACGGTGGCGGGCTATACCGGTGGCTGGATCGACATCATCCTGATGCGGATCACCGATATCTTTCTGGCGTTTCCGCGCCTTGTGCTGGCGCTGGCTTTTGTGGCGGCGCTGGGGGCGGGCATCGAAAACGCGGTGCTGGCGATCAGCCTGACCGCATGGCCGCCCTATGCGCGTATTGCGCGGGCCGAGACCCTGACCATCCGCAATTCCGACTATATCCACGCGGTGCGCCTGCAAGGGGCCGGCTTTATCCGCATCATTACCAAACATATCTGGCCGCTGTGCATTTCGTCGCTGGTGGTGCGGGTGACGCTGGATATGGCGGGTATTATTCTGGCTGCCGCCGGTCTGGGCTTTCTGGGGCTGGGCGCGCAGCCGCCCATGGCCGAATGGGGCGCGATGATCTCGGAGGGGCGCAGGTTCATTCTGGACCACTGGTGGGTTGCCACCATGCCGGGGCTGGCCATTTTCACCGTTTCGCTGGCCTTCAACCTGCTGGGTGACGGCATGCGCGACGTGCTGGACCCGAAAGAGGGCAAATCATGACCAATCTTCTGGATGTTGAAAACCTGTGGGTCCGGTTTCCGACCCGCAACGGTATCTTCGATGCGGTGCGCGGTGTGTCGTTTTCGCTGGGCAAGGAACGGTTGGGGATTGTTGGCGAAAGCGGCTCGGGCAAGTCGATGACCGGGCGCGCCATCCTGCGGCTGATCCGCAAACCGGGCATGGTAGAGGCCGACCGCATGGACCTTGACGGCGTACCTTTGCTGACCCGCACCGAAAAGGAAATGCGTTCGGTGCGCGGGCAAAAGATCAGCATGATCATGCAGGACCCGAAATTCTCGCTGAATCCGGTGATGCGGGTGGGCAAGCAGATTTCCGAGGCCTACCGCCTGCACAACCGGGTCAGCAAGGCCGAGGCCAAGGCCAAAACGCTGGAGATGCTCGAAGCCGTGGCCATTCGCGATGTGGAGCGAGTCTATGAAATGTACCCGCACGAGGTATCGGGCGGCATGGGCCAACGTATCATGATTGCCATGATGCTGATCCCCAACCCCGAGATCATGATTGCCGATGAACCGACCTCGGCGCTGGATGTGTCGGTGCAGATGCAGGTGTTGGAAATCATGGACAAGCTGGTGGTCGAACGCGGCATGGGGCTGATCTTTATCAGCCACGACCTGAACCTTGTCAGCAGTTTTTGCGACCGGGTGCTGATCATGTATTCGGGCCGCGTGGTCGAGACCCTGAAGGCCGATCAACTGCATAACGCGCAGCATCCCTATACCCGCGGGCTGCTCGATTCGCTGCCGCGCCTCGATGCGCCGGTGGACCGGTTGAGCGTATTGCAACGGGACCCGGAATGGGCCAAGGCGGAAAGCGTAACATCATGAGCGACGGCATTGTAATCGAAGGGCTGAACGTCTGGTTTGGCGACCATGAAGAGCGCGTGGACGCGGTCAAGGGGGCCAACCTGACGGTGCCCAAAGGCGGCAGTTTCGGGCTGGTGGGCGAAAGCGGCTCGGGGAAATCAACGATCTTGCGCGCCATGATGGGGCTGGCCCCCACCTGGTCGGGCAAGATAGAGGTTTTGGGCAAGCCGGTCGAAACCCCGCGCCAGCGCAGTTTTTACCGCAAGGTGCAAATGGTATTTCAGGACCCCTATGCCAGCCTGCATCCGCGCCACACGGTGGATTCGGTGCTGTCGGAAACCCTGAAATTGCACGGGTTTACCGGGGTGGATAAACGGATCGAAAAGCTGCTGGATGACGTGGGGCTTGGCCCCTCT
>JALXER010000092.1 GCA_027069385.1 Paracoccaceae bacterium | reverse complement strand
CCTCGGCTTCGCCTCGGCAGGGGGCCAGCCCCCTCTGGCGCAAGCGCCATTCACCCCCGGGGCATTTGTGAAAAGAAGATGATAATAGACTTCCATTTTTCATAAATACTCTCAGGGGGGAGCGACGCCATGTCGCGAGGGGGCGGAACGCCCCCAAACCGCCCGCAGGGCGGCCCGGCCCAAACGGAAGGGGTGAATTGCGTAAGCAATTCTGCCCCTGGAGTGCGGGAGCGCCCGGTTTTGGTTGCGGAGGCTCCGGTGGCGGGGCGCTAATTGATGTGTTGTGATAACAGAGTTGTTTCATGGGGATGCAGGCCAGGATACGCCGTTTTCCCATAGGTGACCTGCTGCATCAGGTCCGGGAACAGGCGGAGCAACTCCTGTTGCTGGGCTGGGGCGAACCCGTCCAGCGTGGCGTGATCAGGATAAAAGCTTTCAGAGAGCGAGCCATTGGCGCGCACGATCTGATGGCGATCAAACAGGATGTGATAGTATTCCACCGTTTCAAGGCTGTGATCCACCCGTATACTATGGTCGTTCACCAGATCTTTTGCGGCCACCAGTGTCTTTGGCTGATTGAACAGCAATTCCGAATAGGCGCTGGCAACCAGCATCCGGTGTTCGGGCGAAACCCGCATATCCGCCGTGGCCCCGCAGGCCCCCGCCTTGATCAGGACCGGCGCATTCACCCCTTTGGCCGCCACTTTTGTATGCCCGATCCAGCGCAGCGGCTGATAGCCGTTCTGCTCGGTCCAGACCAGATCGCCCGGCAGCAGGTTCTGGATGGCAACAGGGCCAGAGCGGGTATCGATCATCACGCCCTTTGTAAAACAGGCCACGCAGACCTTTTCATAGCCAAAGCTGGGTTCCTTATCATAACTATGGGTGTCGAGCGAAACAGTGGTGCCGGCCTCGGCATCAAAGGTAAACCCGTAGCCATAGGTCTGCATCGGGTCACCGACCGTCATGGCAAAACAGCTGTTATCCGGGTCACCGACCAGATCCATCGACGCCACCGGCTGGATTTCGGCCTGATCGAACTTCATTCCGTTGACCTCTCCGCTGACGGTTTGGTGGCCGCTGCCTTCATGCCCGCGAGCGGAATCAAAGCTTTTGGCCCCGTCGCCTTTGTCGTGATCCTCTATCTTGATATGCTGCGGCGCTGCATCCTTGTGGATGGTAACGGTATAATTCCCTTCGGCATCGCGGCCAAAGGTCAGATCCTCGCGTGAGTAAAACGTCATTTCATAGGTCGCCATGGCCCCGTTCCCTTTCCCGAATTATCCGCTGCTGCCAGCGGCCCCGTGCATAGGGATAGCGGATGCACGGGGCATCCCAAAGAAAATAGTCATTAAAATTAGAGAGTTAACAGATTGTTGAGCGGTGCTGACAAAGCATTAATCTGGTGAGGCACCCTGATCGGGCGCGCCCTGTCGGGCTGACAAAGACAAAAGTGATTGACTACTCAGGTTCGAAGTGCTGACATGGCCAAACAAAAATCAGGTAATCACAAAGTAATGCAAATATAAATACGGTTTACACAAAAGGAAAACTCAGAACATGGCCGATTATTCAAATACAGACCCCGGCATGATGCAGTTCATCACCCAGTTTTACGCCGCCGAGCAGGTAGGGTTCGAGGCCATCGGGCTGGAAAACGCGCGGGGCATGCTTGATGCCCTTCCCGAAATGCTGGACCTGCCGGCCGTCGAGGTTGGCGAGGTGCGCGACATCGAGGTAACAGGTGCAAAAGGCCCGCTTAAAGCGCGGCTTTATGTGCCGGAAAACCCCACGCCCAATAGCGGCGGGCTGATCTTTTTCCATGGTGGCGGCTGGGTTTTGGGCGGGTTGGATTCCCATGATCGTACTTGCCGCCGGATTTGTGCGGTGGGCGGCATTCCGGTGTTGGCGGTTGATTACCGTCTGGCCCCCGAGCACGCCTTTCCGGCCGCCGTGGATGATGCCGAATCCGCCTTCCTTTGGGCCGCAGCCCATGCGGACGAGCTGGGCATGGATAAAACCAGGCTTGCCGTGGGTGGCGATAGCGCGGGCGGCAATATTTCCGCCTCTATCGCCCTGTCGCTGCGCGGCAATGCGGGCGGCGAGCCGGCATTCCAGTTTCTGATATACCCCAGCCTGCAGGCCTATGGCCGCGCGGCCTCGCATGAAAAATTCGGCGATGGTTATGCGCTGGACAAAGCCGATATCGACTTTTTCACCACCTCTTACGCGGGCGAAAACGGCGGCGAATCCCATGATCCGCGCCTGTGGCCGCTCTCGACGAACGATTTCAGCGGTGCGGCGCCCGCCTATATCATTACCGGCGGGCAGGATCCGGTTCAGGATGACGGGGCGCAGTATGAACAGGCGCTAAAACAGGCCGGGGTCAGCGTCGCACGGGTGCATTACCCGACCATGACGCACGGATTCTGTTCGATGACCGCGCTGTCGCCGCTGGCCTGCGAGGCGCTGGAGGACGGGGCGCGTGCGCTTGGCAATACCCTGCGCGACATGGGATAGGGTCTACGCCCTAGACCTTCAGGTCTATCCAGATCGGCACATGGTCCGAGGGGCGCTCGCGGCCGCGCATGTGGCGGTCGATCTCGCAGGCACTTAAAGCGTCGGCAGCCTGCGGAGATAGCAGGAAATGGTCGATGCGGATGCCGTTATTGCGATTCCACGCGCCCGCCTGAAAATCCCAGAACGTATAGTTGAGCGGCGCGCGGTTCAGCGCCCGGAACGCATCGGTATAGCCCAGGTTTAAAATTTCACGCCACGCTGCCAGACTCTCGGGACGGTAAAGCGCATCGCCCCACCAGTCATCGGGGGAATGGGCGTCTTCGGGTTGCGGGATGATGTTGTAATCACCGGCCATTACCACCTTTTCCTCGGTGGCAAGCAGGGCCTGCGCGCGGGCATGCATGCGCGCCATCCACGCCAGCTTATAGTCGAATTTCGGCCCGGGCACCGGATTGCCGTTGGGCAGGTACAACCCGCACACCCGCACGCCGTTCACATCGGCCTCTATCCAGCGGGCCTGTTCATCCTCCGGGTCACCGGGCAGGCCGCATTGTACATCCTCGATCGGGTATTTCGACAGAATCGCCACACCGTTAAAGCTTTTCTGGCCGTGGGTGGCGACGTTATAGCCCAGATCCTCGATCGGCTCGGACGGGAAGTTGAGGTCAACCGACTTGATTTCCTGCAACAGCACCACATCAACCGCGCTTTCCTGCAGCCATTCCAGCAGCCGCGGCAGGCGCGCCTTGATTCCGTTGATATTGAACGATGCGATTTTCATATTTCACCCGATGCTGTTGCAGGGCGGATGCTACATGGGCTAGGGAAGTAAGAGCAAGAGGAACCTAAGGGGACAACGTGGAATTGCATCGGATCAAAGTTTTTGGAGAGCGCAACACCGGCACCCGCGCGGTGACCAAAATGTTGCGCCCGATGCCGCATGTCTCGGCGGCATTGCCGGGCGGGCCGATCAGATCAACCCGTCTGGACGCGCTGGAAAAGCGAATTCGCGCCAGCCTGCAAGGCCACTGGCTGCGCATGTATCTGGATGCTGTCATGGACGAGCGTCGCAACCTGGCCGGCGGCATCGGGGCCTGGAAACACGCCGCGCCGCAATTCGATGACAGCTTTGAACGGGCACGCGCGCATATCGTTTTCATGGTCCGCGATCCCTATAGCTGGATGGTTTCCTTTGCCCGTCGCCCCTATCATATCCGCGCCTCGCGCCGCTATGCGCTGGAGGATTTCATCGATACCCCGTGGCTGACCATCGGTCGGGACCGCTTGCAATCCGTACTGGAATCGCCGCTGGATTTGTGGAACCTCAAATTGCAGGCCTATGGGCGCTTTCAGGCACAATCCACCCGCCCTTGCGCGGTGATCCGGTTCGAGGATTTCGTCAGGGATCCGGTGGCCGAACTCGGGGCCACGCTGCGCGACTTCGGGATTCCGACCGACGGGCTGGCGCTGATCGAGCGCTCGACCAAGGACGAGGGGCTAAGCCATGACGAAATCAGGTCGTATTACCAGAATGACAGCTGGCAAATGCGGCTGACGCAGAAATCGGTAACCCTGATCAACCGGTTTATCGACTGGGAGGTCGCCGAAAAATTCGGCTATGCGCCCATGGACCCGGCTGACTTTCCTGAAACCCTGCCACCGATGATTGCCAGCCAGATTGCATTTGAACTAAGCAACGGACGATCGGCGGCACAAACGGGTAAAACGGGTTGAGTAGAATCACTTTTTAGGTCAAACTTGGCCGATACATTCGTCTATTCAGCATTTTTGAAAGGTATACTATGTCTGTTTTTGCTCCTTTTGTTCGATCCGTTGCGCTGGCGCTGGCTGGTGCGTTGTTGCTGGCCAACACCGCAACGGCGCAGGTAACCGCCGCGCAACGCCAAACCTTTGAAGCCGCGCAGCGGGCCGCCAAACAGGGCGATGTCCAGTCGCAGCTTGAACTGGCCAACATGTATTACAACGGTGAAAACACCGAGCGAAACTATGCGCTGGCCGCCGAATGGTACCGGCGCGCAGTGGAGGGCGGCAATGCCTCGGCCATGGTGACGCTGGGGTATATGCTGGAAAACGGGCTGGGCGTGTTTCGCGACATCAACGCGGCGGCGGATATGTACCTGTCCTCGGCGCAGGGCGGTAACGCGATCGGCCAGTCGAATGTCGGGTTATTCTATCTGAACGGAACCGGATTCCCGCAGGATTATGCGCAGGCGCTTTACTGGTTTACCCAGTCTGCCAATCAGGGCGATTCCAACGGGCAGACCAACCTTGGCTATATGTATGATATCGGGCTGGGCGTGCCGCAGGATTATGTGCAGGCGGCGCATTATTACCAACTGGCTGCAGATCAGGATGATCCGGTCGCGCTGACCAACCTTGGCTATCTGAATGAAAACGGTCTTGGCATGCCGCAGAACTTTGCCCGTGCGGTAGAGTTGTACCGCAGAGGTGCCGATCTTGGCTATGCGGATGCGATGACCAACCTTGGCTATCTGTATGAAAACGGTCGCGGCGTTCCGGCCAGTGATGTCGAAGCCGCCAACTGGTATCTGCGCGGTGCCGAGGGCGGCGATTCGGTCGGGCAGTCCAATATCGGGTTGATGTACCTGAACGGTCGTGGTGTTCCGCAAAATGATACGCTGGCCGTGCAGTGGTTCCGGGAATCCGCCGCGCAGGGCTATGCGGACGGGCTGTTGAACCTTGGCTATATGTACGACACCGGTCGCGGTGTGCCGCAGGATTATGCCCTTGCGGCAGACTATTACCGGCAGGCGGCAGAGCTGGGCAGCGAAACCGCCAAGAGCAATCTGTTATCGATGCAGCAGGACGGGTTGCTCGACGCCAAGTAACCCGCGAAAGGGCAGGGCAGGATGAAACCGGTTTGGCCGTTGCTTGCATTTTTGCTGGCGGGGCTGGTGCCGCCAGACGCGCGGGCAGACCTGCCGCCCGATGGCGCGTTGCAGGGGATCGACGGTCCGGCAAAATACGCGTTCGAGGACGCACAGCGCGATGCCAAATCTGGTGATTCCGAAGCGCAGGTGCATCTTGGCACCCTTTATGAACACGGGGTCGGCGTTGAACCGGATCTCGAGCAGGCCGCGTTCTGGTATCTTCAGGCTGCCGAGCAGGGCAATGCGCTCGGACAGGTGTATTATGGCGAAATGCTGGCCACCGGTTTGGGGATGGACCGCGATTTGGCGCAAGCGATCGAATGGGTCCAACGCGCCGCAGCGCAGGGCGAGCCGCGCGCGCAATTCGACCTTGGAACTGCCTATGAATTTGGCGACGGTGTGGAACCCGATCCGGTAAAAGCATTCGACTGGTACCGGCAGGCCGCCACATCGGGCTATGCGCCGGCGCAGGCAAGTCTGGGCTGGTTTTATGAAAGCGGAACCGCCGTGCCCGAGGATCACGAAACCGCTGCCCTGTGGTATCGGCGTTCCGCCGGTCAGGATTTCAGTCGCGGCCAGTTGAGATACGCCGGGATGCTCTATTACGGTGACGGGGTAGAGCAGGATATACCGGCGGCGTTCAGGATGTTCCAAGCCGCGGCCGAGCAGGGCGACAGCCTTGCACAGGCCAATCTGGGGATCATGTATCGTGATGGCGAAGGCGTGGCGCAGGATTATGCGCAAATGCGGTACTGGTTCGAGCAATCGGTCGAACAGGGGGAAGCCTATGGACAAGTCCAGCTGGGTGTTGCCTATTTGAACGGCGAAGGTGTAACGAAGGACCCCGCCCGCGCTGCCGAGCTGTTTTTGCTGGCCGCCGATCAGGGGGATGAACTGGGGCTGCTATATTTGGGCCTGATGCTTGAAAGGGGGCAAGGCGTTGAACCGGATCTGGCGCGCGCCATGGAGTATTTTGTGCAATCCGCCGATATGGGGGTGCCCGAAGCCATGGCGGAAATCGGGCATATGTATGAAAACGGGTACGGGGTAGAGCGCAACTATGCGCAGGCCTTTGCCTGGTATTCGCGCGCTGCCGAGGCGGGGCAGGTCTGGGCGATGTATGCGCTGGGTAATCTGTATCAAAGCGGACTAGGGGTTGAACAAAGCGACCTGCTTGCGGTTGACTGGTATCGTTCGGCGGCCGAACTGGGGGACCCCGACGCGATGAACAGTCTGGGCCTGATGTATCGCGACGGTCTGGGGGTGGCGCGCAACGATATGCTGGCCGCGCGGTGGTTTTTAAAGGCTGCCGATCTGGGCAATGTGGAGGCGCAGTTGAACATGGGCTGGATGTACCAGACCGGTCGCGGGGTGGCCCAAAGCGACAAAATGGCGATGCAATACTATGAAAAGGCCGCGGGGCAGGGCAACGAGACCGCGCAAGGCAACCTGACCTATCTGCAACAGGTCAACGGATTGGCGCAGGAGTAAGACGCGCAGCCCTACATCGAAAAGCTGGTGCCGCAGCCGCATGAAGACGTGGCGTTGGGGTTGTCGATGGTAAAGCGCGCGCCGATCAGCTCTTCGCTGAAATCGATGACAGCGTTGCTCAGAAACGGCAGCGAGACCGGATCGATTACCACCTTTTGACCGTTCTTTTCCAGAACCAGATCGTCCCCTTGCGGCCCGTCGAGCTTGATTTCATACTGGAACCCCGAACAGCCGCCACCTTCTACCGCGATCCGCAGGGCCTGCGGGGTGTCGGCATCCTCGTTGATCTCGGCCAGCCGGTCAAAGGCGCGGTCGGTAACTTTTGGCGGCAAGGCAAGCTGCATCTTTGAAACCCCTTGGTTATTCTGTATGACGAATGTAGGTGGGCATTCGCCCATGCGCAAGGGCGGAGCAAAACATGTTGGCAGTATACGCATCAGATCCGGGGCAAAGCCGCGGCCGGTTGAAGGACGAGGGCGGTTCGGCGCATCGCTCGGCCTTTCAGCGCGATCGAGACCGGATTATCCATTCC
>JALXER010000091.1 GCA_027069385.1 Paracoccaceae bacterium | reverse complement strand
CTGTACGACCGGGTAAAAGGCCCGGATGACAATGTCGACAACATCATGATGATGCATTCGCTGCGCCCGCATTCGATGGAAGGGCACATGGCGATCTATAAATATGTGCTGCACCATTCGGGCAACGAAGTGCCGAAATGGTTCCTTGAAGTACTGGGGGTCTGGGTCAGTGCGCTGAACGATTGCACCTATTGTGTACAGCATCATTTTTCCGGGCTGAAACGGCTGTTGGGCGACGACGCGCGGGCCGATGCCATTCTCGCGGCAATCACCAGCGGAGACCCCGAAAACGCCCCGCTGGACGCGGCGCAAAAGCTGGCGATGATCTATGCAAGGCATCTGACCCGCGATCCCGGCGGCATGCGCGAAGACATGGTTCTTGCCCTCCGCGAAGGTGGGTACAGCGATGGCGAAATCCTGGAAATCAATCAGGTTTCGGCCTATTTCAACTATGCCAACCGCACCGTGTTGGGGCTGGGATGTTCCACCAAGGGGGATATCCTTGGCCTGTCGCCCAACAAATCCGCCGACCCGGACGATTGGAACCACCGTTAGGGTCTGGACCCTAAGTTACCATCACCAGCAACAGGATGCTGGCCCCCAGCAAGGCAATGCCGAGCATTTCGCGTCCGGTGAGGCGTTCGCGAAAGAACAATACCGAGGCCAGCATCGAGAAAATCAGTTCCACCTGCCCTAGTGCCTTGACATAGGCCACCGTCTGCAAGGTGAAGGCGACGAACCAGCAGAACGAGCCGCCCATGCTGAACATGCCGACCCAGATCGCCGTGCGCCGCGCCGCCCAGACCGCGCGCAGTTCGGCCCGGTCCCGCCAGGCCAGCCACGCCCCCATGGCGATCATCTGCGACATGGTGACAGCGGCCAGCGTGATACCGGCGCGCAATACCGACTCCAACGAACCCAGTTCCAGCGAGGCCGCGCGATAGGTCACCCCGGATATGGCAAACAACACCCCCGAGCCAAGCCCGAGAGCGGCGGCGCGGTTGGTCAGCCCCTGCCACCATTGCCCGGCACCGCCCGGGGTCTTTGAAAGGCTGAGCACACCGATCAGCCCCAGCAATATCGCCCCAAGTCCGGCAAGGCTCACGCCTTCGCCAAGGATCAGCAATCCGAATATAACCGCCTGAATGACCTCGGTTTTCTTGAACGTGATGCCGACGGCGAAATTGCGCTGCCGGAACAGGGCCACCACCAGCATGGTCGCGACGATCTGGCTAAGCCCGCCGGTCAGCACATAGGCCCAGAACGCCAGCCCAAGCGGCGGCAATTCCCGGCCCGAAACAATCAGATAGGCCGCCAGAATCATCGCCACAAACGGCGCGGAATAGGCAAAGCGCGAAAACGTCGCCCCGGCGGTCGAAAGCCGCGTGGTGCTCAGGGTTTTCTGCAACATGAAGCGCAACGTCTGAAAAAACGCCGCCGCCACGGTGATGGGTATCCAAAGGCTCATGGCCCCCTAATGACCGGAATTTACCGCCGCGACCAGCGTTGATTGACGCGTGTTGTCTCGTCACGGCCCCAGCTTATCGACGCCCAGACCCGTTCATACAGCACATACATCACCAGCCCGATCAGGGTATTGACCAGCGCCATGACTCCCCCCGTGGCCACCGATCCGGTTGCCAGCCAGCCGACAAGAGCCATCATCGCCAGCCCCATCGCGCTCCAGATACCGGCCTTGAGAAAGGATCTTTTGCGTGATTCCATGGTTTCGACCCGTCAATGATGGTTGACCTGTTGATACCGGCCGGGACAGCTGACGGGAATTCAGAATGTAATTAACAAATCTCCCCATCTGTGATAATAATCACCATATGAAGAATATAATCGACAAACGCCAACGCGCCACGCAATTTCGCACCCGTCTGGCCCAGGCCCTTGCCGACAGCGGCACCAGCCAAAGCGCGCTGGCGCGCCGGACCGGGGTCGACCGTTCGACCATTTCGCAACTGCTCAAGGACGATGGTGCGCGTCTGCCCAACGCCCATGTGGTCGGGGCCTGCGCCACCGCCCTCGGGGTTTCCGCCGACTGGCTGCTAAGCCTGTCGGACCGGCCCGAAAGTGCCGCGCAATTGCTGGCCGGTGCGCTCAGCCTGACCCGCGCCCCCCGGGCGCTGGTCGACGAACAGATATTCCAGTGGCACAAGGAGGCGGCAGGATACAAG
>JALXER010000090.1 GCA_027069385.1 Paracoccaceae bacterium | reverse complement strand
GTGAAAAGGCCGAGGAGGAAGCCAGAATAGCCGCCGAAAAAGCGGCCGAGGAAGCACGCCTCGCCGAGGAAAAAGCCGCCGAGGAAGCGCGCATCGCCAAAGAGAAAGCCGAGGAAGAAGCCCGAATTGCGGCGGAAAAGGCCGCCGAGGAAGAACGCATTGCCGCCGAAAAGGCCGAGGCCGAGCGTATTGCCCGTGAAAAGGCCGAAGAAGAAGCTCGAATAGCCGCCGAAAAAGCGGCCGAAGAGGCGCGCATCGCCAAGGAAAAAGCCGAGGAAGAGGCCCGTATCGCCGCGGAAAAGGCCGCCGAGGAAGAACGCATTGCGCGTGAAAAAGCCGCCGAGGAAGAACGCATTGCCAAAGAAAAGGCCGAAGAAGAAGCCCGCCTCGCGGCCCTAAAAGCCGCCGAAGAGGCGCGCATCGCCGCCGAGAAAGCCAAGCGCGAGGCCGAGGAACGGGCGCGGATCAAGGCGCAAAAGATGGAAGCCGACGCCAAAATCGCCGAGCAGGAAGCCATCGAAGAAGCCCGCCTTGCCGACGAAGAGGAAATCCGCCTCGCCGCCGAAGAAAAGGCGCGTCAGGAGGCCGAGTTGGCCAACTCGCACTGGTCCAGAAAACCCCCTGTCGTTGTGGCGGCCCCTTCGGTTTCGGATGCGCCCGATACCGGTGCCTCCGAGGCCGAACTGTCCATGGAAGCCGTCATTCGCGAATTCAACCGTCCACCGGAAGAGTCCAAGAAACCGGAACCGGTGGAACAGATCGACCCGGCAGAGCTGGAAGAAGAGCCGATTCACCCCTGGGAACTGGATACCAGCCTGACCAACGAAGCCCCGCCCGACATGCCCACGCAAGAAAATGTGGACGACGACGAGGAAGAGGATTTCGACTGGGAAGGGCAGGTAGAAGACGATTCAGCCGAAGACGCGCCGACCCTGCGTCCGACAGAGCCGCCCAAGAACCTTGAACCAATCGAGTTGGACGAGGTGCGCCGGTCGCGTATGGACACCACGCCCGAACACTTGCAAACGCTGGAATCGACCAAGCCCGAGGGCGACAATGTCACCCCGTTCAATCCGGCCACCGACCTATTCGAGGCCCCCAAGGGGGATGAACCCGAGCCGCCCTCGCCTTCGGGCCCCGATGACGAAGGCTATGAACATGCGCTGCGCGAGGCGCTGCGCGCGGTTGACGGGAAGAAAGAGAAAAAGGAAAAGCCGGCCAAGGATAAAAAAGGCCCCTCGGCGATCAGCAAGCTGTTCAGCAAGCCCGAAAAGAAACCCAAACCCAAGAAAGAGACCCCGGCCCAGCCGGTCAAACGCGATGATCTGCGTCAGGTATTTGCCGACGAATCCACCATGCCGCGCGACAAGCCCAAAGGGATGAAGCGCGGGTTCATGTTGATGATGGTGCTGTTTGTGATCGGCCTTGGCCTGTATGTGTTTGCCGATATGCTGATGGCTGCGGTTCCGCAGCTTGGGCCGGTTCTGAGCGCCTTTGTCGATATCGTCGATGCAGGCCGCCGCGCCATGCAGGGCCTGATCGGCAATATAATCGGTTAGGTCGCGGTTTTCAGGCTTTCCTCAAGGTAGATCTCGCGCAGCCTTTTGGCTACGGGGCCGACTTTGCCGTCACCGATGGCCTGACCGTCCATTTGCACCACCGGACAAACGAATGCCGATGCCGAGGTGAAAAACGCCTCTTTCGCGTTCAGCGCTTCGTCGATGGTAAAGGGCCGTTCCTCAATTGCCATCTGGGCTTCGGCGGCAAAGCGCAATACGGCAGCACGGGTGATGCCGTGCAGAATATCGTTGGACAGGTCACGCGTCACAATAGTGCCGTCTGCTGTCACGATATAGGCGTTGTTCGACGTCCCCTCGGTCACGAACCCGTCCTCGACCAGCCACGCATCATCGGCACCGGCGGCCTTGGCGGCCATTTTTCCCATGCTCGGGGCCAGCAGTTGCACCGTTTTGATATCGCGCCGCCCCCAGCGAATATCGGGGATAGAGATCACCTTGATTCCGGTTTGGGCGGTGGGGCTGTCGATGATGCTTTTGGCCTGGGTAAACAGCACCAGCGTAGGCGTAGCCCCGACCGGATAGGCAAAATCGCGATCCGCCGCGCCACGGGTGACCTGCAAATAAACCAGCCCTTCGTCCAACTCGTTGCGTTCGATCAACTGGCGGTGGATTTGTTCCAGTTCGTCCATGGTGCAGGGCGCGGCCATGTCCAGTTCGCCGAGCGAGCGCTCCAGCCGTTTCGCATGCGCGGTGAAATCCAGCATCTTGCCCCCGACGACCGAGGTCACCTCGTAAACCGCATCGGCAAACAGAAAGCCCCGGTCAAAGATTGAAACGGTGGCCTGTTCTTCGGGCATATAGCGCCTATTGACGTAAACGGTTCTGCTCATCTGGTTATCCCCATAGTTCGGTTGTGGCAGGGTATACACCCCGCGCGTCATAATGCAACGGATGGTCGCGATCTTGGGCCAGCAAAAGTGGCCCGTCAAGGTCGGTAATCTGCGCTCCCTGCGCGATCAGCACCGCCGGTGCCATAGCCAGCGATGTCCCCACCATGCAGCCGACCATCACAGCATAACCCGCCGCCCGCGCCGCCTTGTCCAGCGCGATTGCCTCGGTCAGGCCGCCGGTCTTGTCGAGCTTGATATTGACCATATCGTACTTGCCCGCCAACCCCGCCAGACTGCCCCGGTCGTGGCAGCTTTCATCGGCGCAAACCGGCAGCGGGCGGGCGATTTCGGCCAGCATATCATCGGCCCCCGCCGGCAGCGGTTGTTCGACCATCTCTACCCCGAGGCGCAGCAGCACCGGAGCCAGTTCGGTGTAAAGTTCGGGGGTCCAGCCCTCGTTGGCATCCACGATAATCCGCGCATCCGGCGCGCCTTTGCGCACCGCCTCGATGCGCGCCACATCCTCGACCCCGCCACCCAGCTTGGTTTTGAGCAATGGCCGGTGCGCGTGTTTTGCCGCCTGCGCCTGCATCTTTTCCGGCGAGGCCAGCGACAGGGTAAAGGCGGTGATCACCGGTGCGGGTTCGGGCAGTCCGGCCAGTTGCCACACCGGCCTGCCCGCCTGCTTGGCCGCCAGATCCCATAACGCGCAATCCACCGCATTGCGCGCCGCACCGGCGGGCAGCGCGTCTTGCAGGGCCGCGCGGTCGATATCGTCGGGCAATCCGGTAATCTGCGCGATCACCGAATCCATGGTTTCGTTATAGCGCGCATAAGGCACACATTCGCCCATGCCCACCACCCCTTCACGTTCGACCGTGACCGTCACCACCTGTGCTTCGGTCCGCGACCCGCGCGAGATGGTAAAGACTTCGGCCAGTTGAAATGCCTCGGCAACGGCGCTGATCCTAGACATGTTCAAGCGCATCCACCAGCCGCGCGGCCCCTTGGCGGAACGGGTCCACACAGGGCAGGTTCAGCCGGTCCTCCAGCGCGGTCAGATAGGCGATTGCCTCCTCCTCGGAGAAAGCCGCCGTGTTGACCGAGACCCCCGCAACCACGCAATCAGGGTTGACCACATGCGCCAGTTTCAGCGCCATTTCGCGCAGGTCCTCGATTTCGGGCACCGGTTGGTGGGGCAGACCGCGCATATGGGTGCGGGTCGGTTCATGGGCCAGAATCAGCGCGTCAGGCTGCCCGCCGTGGATCAGCGCCATGGTAACGCCGGAATAGGACGGGTGGAACAGGCTGCCCTGCCCCTCGATAATATCCCAGTGGTCATCATCGTTTTCCGGCGTCAGATACTCGACCGCTCCGGCCATGAAATCGGCGATAACCGCATCCAGCGGAATGCCGCCACCGGTGATCAGAATGCCGGTTTGGCCGGTGGCACGAAAGGTGGCCTTATGCCCGCGCTGGCGCATTTCGCGTTCCATCGCGATCGCCGTGTACATCTTCCCGACCGAACAATCGGTCCCCACCGCCAACACCCGCTTGCCGCTGCGCTTTTTGCCGTTGGCAATCGGATAGGAAACCGACGGGATGCGCACATCGTGCAGGGTGGCCCCGTGCATTTGCGCTGCCGCCACCAGTTCGCCCTCGTCCGACAGCAGGTTGTGCAACCCCGAGGCAATATCCATGCCCGCATCCAGCGCGCCCTTTAGCGCCGCGATCCATTCCGAAGAGATATGCCCGCCCCGGTTGGCCACCCCGATAACCACGGTCTTGATCCCCGCCGCCGCGGCCTCGGCCATGGTCATATCGGGCAGGCCAAGATCGGCATTGCAGCCGGGCAGGCGAAATTGCGCCTTGGCAATCTCGGGGCGCCAGTCCTTGATCCCGATGGCCACCTTGGCGGCCAGCATGTCCGGAGCATCGCCCAGAAACAACAGATATGGAGCTTCAATCATCGGTCTTATCCTTGCATATATTCATTTCCTTTCGGTGATAGACAGGAAACCACGCAAGTTTTGCGCAAAAACCGGCGTTTTGCAGGGAAATACAGAACTATCTTGCGCAAAAGCACACCAATTTCGAAGAATTGACCGGTTATCGGCTGCCAAACGACAGAATCAACGCAACAAGGCAATCGGCGCATCCTCGTCCACGGCAAAATCCTTGGCCGGACCAAGCGCGACATCGGTGTGACGCTTGTATTCATAGCGCAGGATATCCCCGTCCAGTTCGGACTGGATAATCAGGCAATTCATCAGATGGCGCGCCCCGTCGTAAATATCGACCAGACCGCGCAGATGCGGCGCGGCGTCCGTTTCGATCTCGAACCCGTTTTCCGACAGCGACAGAATCGGATAGATTTCCTCTCCGACATGCAGGCGCAACCGGTTCTTTTTGCGCAAGGCCTGCATACGGGCACGGTTGATCCCGTTGATAACCTCGTCCGAAAGAAATGCGTCCATTGCCGGCCTCCTGAGATTATACTTGTGCAATTTTCGGTTAACATCAAGTTTAATGCGACCCGAAATCCGGAGTTTACAAAAAATTCATCGCGCCGGTCAGTCGATCAGGGCTTTTTCTTTGTAATGGGTCAGCATGGCGGCCAGATCATTTGCTTTTACCGGACCATGCAACATGCCGCGCGCATTGGGAATGATCGAGAAAATTGACCCGTCCGAGAAAAAGCTGGTCGAGGTAACCGTGATGATAGAGACATCCTTGTTCTTGTAGGTGGCGAAATCCGCAATCGCGATCGCGCCGCCATCGGGCAGCACCAGTTCCAGCACCAGCGCATCGAAGTCATTGAAACGAAGGGTTCTTATCGCCTGTTCCTGCGATTGGTTCAGGACAACATCCATGCCCTCCCGCTCAAGGAAATTAGCCCAAAGCCGCCCAAGCTCCAGATTATTTTGCACAATCAGAACGCGCACAATCTGCCTTTCACAAAAAATTTTTATTCCATACAAAGGTGGCCGAACATACACGCGAAAATATCGCTGGCCCACTTGGATTGATGGGCATAGATAGCGGTTTTCAGGTGCTTTCACTAGTGTTTTAATCTTATACCGGTCAAGAATCGCTCAACCGTTTGGTAACCTTATGAATATATTTATCATTTTATCCCTAGCGTTGATTTTGGATGCCCTGCTGGGCGAACCTTCCTGGCTCTGGAATACTGTCATGCACCCGGTACGGGTGATGGGGCTTGCCATTGAATGGTGTGATTCCAGCTTGAATCGCGGTCCGATTCGCAGGGCCAAAGGGGTGCTTGCCATTGCGGGGCTTGCTCTTGTTGCCCTGTTGCTCGGCTGGGCCATCAGGGTGTTGCCGGATTTCGGCGTGGCCGAGGTGCTGGTAGTGGCGGTGCTGGTCGGGCATCGTTCGCTAAGCGATCATGTTCTGGCCGTTGCCCGCGCGCTGCAAAACGGGCTGCCCGAAGGGCGCAGAGCGGTATCTATGATCGTCGGGCGCGACACTGCCGATCTGGACGAAAGCAGCATTGCCCGCGCCGCCATTGAAAGCGCCGCCGAAAATTTCTCGGACGGGGTGGTAGCACCGCTTTTCTGGTATCTGGTTCTGGGTCCGGCGGGGATTATTGCCTACAAGCTGATCAATACCGCCGACAGCATGATCGGCCATCGCTCGGACAAATATCTGCAATTCGGCTGGGGCGCGGCGCGCCTTGATGATCTGGTCAACTATATTCCCGCGCGCCTTTCGGCCTTGTTGATCATCGCGGCTACGGTCAGCAAAAAGGGCTGGGAGGTAGCGTTGAAAGATGCCTCGCTGCACCGCTCACCCAATGCCGGCTGGCCCGAGGCCGCCATGGCCGGCGCGCTGGATGTCGCGTTGTCAGGGCCACGGATGTATGACGGGGTGGCCACTGGCGACCCTTATGTCAACGGTCGGGGCAAGCGCGGGCTGAATGCGGGTGACATCCGCCGATCCGTGCGGGTGATCTGGCGGGCGTGGCTGATAATGCTGGCGCTTGGCGTCGTGACCGGTGCCGTGGTCTTTTTGCTCTGACGCCGCTTGCCTATTGCGGCCCGACGTGGCTTGATACCGGAAACTTTGTAAATGACAGGAGGCCGCCATGGCTGAAGATATTGTAATTCTGGACGGGGCGCGCACCGCAATCGGCGGCTTTGGCGGGGCTTTGGCCGGCTCGGCACCAAGCGCGCTGGCCGCGCAGGTCAGCAAGGCGGCGCTGCAGCGCTCAGGCGTGGATCCGGCGCAAATCGGCCATGTGGTGTTTGGCCATGTGATCAATACCGAGCCCAAAGACATGTACCTGTCGCGCGTCGCGATGATCGATGCGGGCATCCCCAATCATGTACCCGCGATGAATGTGAACCGGCTTTGCGGCTCGGGGGCGCAGGCGATTGTGTCGGCGGCGCAATCCCTGATGCTGGGCGATGCGGATTTCGCGCTGGCAGGCGGGGCCGAATGTATGAGCCGCGCGCCCTATATCATGCCCGCCATGCGCTGGGGCCAGAAAATGGGCGATGCGGCGGCGGTGGATATGATGCTGGCGACGCTGCACTGCCCGTTTGGCTCGGGGCATATGGGCATCACCGCCGAAAACGTGGCAGAGGCCTATCACATAACGCGCCAGGCCCAGGACGAATTGGCACTGCAAAGCCAGCAACGTGCGGCGGTGGCGATTGCTGCGGGCTATTTCGAAAGCCAGATCGTGCCGGTCGAGGTTCGCAAAGGGCGGAAATCATTTAGCTTTGCGGTGGATGAACACCCCAAGGAAACCAGCGCCGAAGCGCTGGCCGGTTTGCGCGCTGCATTCAAAAAGGATGGAACGGTTACGGCGGGGAATGCCTCGGGGATCAACGATGGTGCGGCAGCGCTGGTACTGGCAACCGCCAGTGCCGCCAAGGCGGCAGGGCTGGTCCCCAAGGCGCGAATACTGGGCTATGCCCATGCCGGCGTGCGCCCCGACCTGATGGGCATCGGCCCGATCCCTGCGGTGCAAGCACTGATGGACAGAACCGGGCTGGGCGTGGCCGATTTCGATGTGATCGAAAGCAACGAGGCCTTTGCCGCCCAGGCCGCCGCAGTGACACAGGAACTCGGGCTTGATCCGGCCCGCGTTAACCCCAATGGCGGCGCGATTGCGCTGGGGCATCCGGTCGGGGCCACCGGCGCCATTGTCACCCTGAAAGCGCTTTACGAGTTGGAGCGGATCGGCGGAGGAAAAGCCCTGATCACCATGTGCATCGGCGGTGGCCAAGGGATTGCACTGGCCATCGAGGCGCTTTGACGAACCGATATCCTACGCACCCTACCTTTCTCGTCCGGGGGGCGTTTTGAAACTTGTTTCAAAACGCCCCCGGTCGCGGGATCGGCGTCAGGTCGTCAGGAACTGTTCGACAGCTTCCAGAAACGCGGCCGGTTTTTCGGCGTGCAGCCAGTGGCCTGCCCCGCTGATAGAGACATATTCTGCCGCCGGAAACAGCCGCTTGATCGTTTCCTGATGGGTCGGCAGCACATAATCCGAGTTTTCCCCCGACACAAACAGCGTCGGGCCTGAAAAGCTGCCGGTCAGCGACGGGAAACCGGTGATCTGCTCCATTTCCGCGCCCAGCACATCCAGATTGATCTGCCAGCGCCACCCGTTTTCCGTCCGTTCCAGAGACTGCATCAGGAACGCCCGCACGCCCGCATCGGCGACACGGGTTTGCAGTTGCGCATCAACCTGCGCGCGCGAGGTCGCCTGCGCCAGATCGACCGATTGCATCGCCTTGACCAGCCCTTGCTGGGTATGGTTGTAAGCGACCGGCGCGATGTCGGCGACGACCAGATGATTCACCAACTCGGGCCGGGTTAGCGCCAGCACCATCGCCGCCTTGCCCCCCATCGAATGGCCCAGTACATCGGCCCGCCCGCCCAGTGCCGCCACCACCCGCGCCAGATCTCCGGCAAGGTCGCTATAGCGGTGATGCGGGTCGCGAAAACTGTTGCCGTGATTGCGCATATCCACCGCCACCACCTGCCGGTGACGTGCCAGGTGTTTTTGTAAGCCGCGCCAGTTACGCGCCGCGCCGAACAGCCCGTGCGCAATCAGAAGGGGCGGCCGATCGCCCGGCTCTCCATAGGTAACACTGTTCAGCAATTCGGTCATATGATGAAATTCGCCAGTGCGGTATTGTCGGTGATATCCTCAAAGGCAAAACCGGCCTTGGCCATCTCGTCGGTCAGGCGCGCAAACCCTTCGGGCGCGCGCGTTTCTATCCCGATCAGCACCGAGCCAAAGTTGCGGGCCGACTTTTTCAGGTATTCGAAGCGCGCGATATCATCTTCGGGGCCGAGCAGATCAAGAAAATCCTTTAACGCGCCGGGGCGTTGGGGCATTTGCAGAATAAAGTACTTTTTCAGCCCCTCGAAACGCAGGGCGCGTTCTTTGACATCGGGCAGGCGCTCGAAATCGAAATTGCCGCCCGATACGATGGCGATAACGGTTTTGCCGCGGATATCGTCAATGTCGCGCAACCCGTCAATCGACAGCGCTCCGGCGGGTTCCAGCACGATCCCCTCTATATTGAGCATTTCGATCATGGTGGCGCACAGGCGATCCTCGGGGACCAGCAGGCAGTGTTTGACCGAAAAATCGCGCAGCGCCGCGAAATTGAGCGCCCCGATCTGCGCCACTGCCGCCCCGTCAACAAAGCTGTCGATACTGTCCAGCCGCGTGACCTTGCCGGCCATCAACGCCGTTTTCAGACTGGGCGCGCCTTTGGGTTCGACAAAGCGAAAGTCCATGGACTGATCGGCAAAGTATCGGGTGATTCCGGCGGACAGGCCGCCACCGCCAACCGGCATCACGATCATATCGATACTGACATCCTCGGGCAGTTGCTGGCAAATTTCCTCGGCAACGCTGGCCTGTCCGGTGATTACGTTTTCATCATCGAAAGGCGGCAGAAAGGTGCCGTTGACCTGCGCACAATAGGCGCGCGCCGCCGCCAGCGTTTCATCGAAATAATCCCCTTCAAGGCGTACCTCGACCATGTCACCGCCAAAGCTGCGGGTCTTGTGGATTTTTTGCCTGGGCGTTGTCACCGGCATGAAAATCACACCTTTTACGCCAAAATGCGCACAGGCATGCGCGACGCCCTGCGCGTGATTGCCCGCCGAAGCACAAACGAACTGATCATTGGCACCGTGGTTCAGGGCTTCAACAATCGCGTTGAAGGCTCCGCGAATTTTATACGAACGCACCGGCGAGAGGTCCTCTCGCTTCAGATAGATTTCGGCGTCGTAACGGTCCGACAGAAACGCGTTGCGCTGTAACGGCGTGGCCGCAAAGGTAGAGCGCATGCGCCTGGTGGCACGCGCAACTGAATGCCGGAATTCCTGTTGGGTGTCGTTGCTCAACTTCATGCCTGTTCTGAATTGCCCGCAAGGGCGCTAAATTTGATGTTGTTCGTCGCTGTAATAACCTTTTAGCAACGCATAGTCACCGGCGCAAAACCTGAGCAGGCTTCTTTTGGCCCGTTTGGACAGGTCGTCAAAGCTGCGCTTTTTGCTCTTGGTTTTGTTTTTGTGGGGCATCTTGGCGTCAAAACCGGATTTTTGCGCCACCATTTCAACCAGTTCCGGCAGATCTTCGGTTTTGTAAACATGGGTAAAATAGGCCAGATCCGAACCCAGAAAGTGGGTAAACGGATTGGTGTGATGGCGAACGGGGCCGCTCAGCACCCGATATTCCGGCAGCTTGATCATAAACTCGTCAATCCCCGGGTCGTGGTTGACGCCCAGCGCTTTTGCGGCCTCGGGATTGATGGCATCACGGGACAGTTCCTTGCTGTCCACCACCCGCTGCCCATAGGCCGAAATGATCCGCTGGACCGGATCACGCAGCAGGCAAAACCGCGTATAATCGCGATACCTTTTATGGTTGATCTGCATGAAGTAACGGGTCGGGCATAGCCGAGCGTGAACGGTCTGACGTTTGCCATTTTCATCCCGCTCCTGAAATTCACTGCCGGTTTTCACATGGTACAGCATCCGCTTGATCGACGTACTGGCTGTTTTGGGCACCGCGTAAAAAGCCAGTTTGCACGCTTCGACCTCGGATGTTTCGACCCCCGCACCCCTGTTTTTCTTGGGTGATTCCATCGGTCAGCCTTTTAGCATCATATCGCGATATTTCTGATCGGAATAATACCCTTTCATCAGCGCGTAATCCCCCGCGCAATACATCAACAGCGCCCCTTGCAAAAGCGGGGGCAGGCTTTCAAAGGACGACTTTTCTTTTTTCTGTTTCAGCTTGTGGGGCATTTCCAGTTTTGCCCCCATTTTTTCACCGATCAGTGCTACCGCATCATTCAGCTGGTCAAAGCGGAAAACATCGGTGTAATAGCCCAGATCGGGGCCAAGAAAGCGGGTGAACGGATCGGTGTGATGGCAAACCGCGTGCGACAAAAGCCGGTATTTATCCAGATTGCGAACAAATACCTTTAACCCCGGATTGGCCGGCACGTCGAGCTTTCGGGCCAGATCCATATCGATCACGTCTTCATTCAACTCGCCCAGCTGGCGCACCCGATGGTCATAGGCCGACAGAAACCGTGAAATCGGGTCGCGCACCACGGTGATACGGGTGTAATCTTTGTAGCGGTCGAAATCGATGCTGTTAAACGATTTGGTCGGGAAAAACGCGCCATGAATACCGCCCTTGCGCGCCTCTTTTGGTTGTTTGTTGAAATCGATTCCGTTCAGTTGCTTGAAAATCATCGATTTGAGCGAAGAACTGGCGGTTTTTGGTGTCGGAAAGACCGCAAGCTTGGCATCGGGCACCTCTACCGTGCGGTTCTTGGGCAATTCGGGGCGCTTTGCGGGTTTCATACTATCTTCCTTATATTCATTTCATTTAACAATAAGGGACAACACGAATAGGTCCCGCAGCGATTCAATAGCCGTTAGACTATCGTTTGCCAAAACATTACACAACATTTTTACAACTTCAACGCTGCTTTTCGTTGCAGACGATTTAGGCGCTTCAGCAGGCTGGCAACGGTTTCGGGGTCATCCAGCGCCGGGTCCAGATCGGCGGCCAGTTTGGTTGCGGTTCGCAAAAACCCCCGCGCATGCCCCTTGTTTCCCCGCGCCAGCGCCCGTTCTGCGCTGGCAAACATACCGGCGAGCCGTTCGCACACAATCATAGAAGCCATGTTGGCAATCAGCGCGCTGACCGGCTCGGGAATGGCCATGTCGTCGGACAGAAGGTCAATATTGGGCGTGGCGTTGAAGCGCTCCCAATCCGGGTCCAGATCACCTTTGGCCAGCGAATCCAGCCGAGTAATCAGTTCGGCGTTGCTCCGGTCAAACCGTGATTGCACGGTTCGGGCCATGTCCAACCCGATCCGAAGCGGCTGGTTGCGCGGCAGGGCCTCTATTGCGCCGGTGCGGATCAACCGCTTGGCCAGATGGCTGCGCCCCTCGCGTTGCAACTGGTTAAGCAGCGCGATCACCTGCCAGTCCAGCCCGGTATTGGCCTGCTCGACCGCCTCGAAAGCGGTAATATCCAGCCCCAGCGCCGCGGCAATCACCTCGCGAAAATCGGGCTGGCGACGATAGGGGATAACCACAAGATTTTGCGCGCCAAACACCTGCGACCACCGGGTTACCAGATCAAGATAGTTATAATATGTCGAGGTTGCCCGCAGCCCGGTAAAGGTTTCAGGCCCGATGATCACCCCGGTCCGCGCCCCGGTAGAGGCCAGCGAAACCGCCATATCGATCTGCGGGCGCAGATGGATATAAACGGTTGTTTTGGTAAAATACGGCTCAAGAAACCGGCGGACCCGCGCCACCTTTTCAACGCTGTTGACCCGCGAGTGCAAATGCTCCGACGAAATCAGCCAGCGGTCATGACCGCCCGCCTTTGCCACTTCGTCTTTAAAACGCCGCGCCACATCGGCGCTGAATTGGGCGTGCTTTTCGGCGGTATCAAGCCCGTGTATCCTGAATGCCTCGTCAGCATCGGCAAAATCCACTGCCGTAACCGGCAATAACCGGTGGCACAGCGACCCGCCCGCCCCTTGCAGCGAACGCGGATACCAGACCCCTTGTGCGGCCAGCGCCGCCCGGTTCCTGGCAAACCATTTTTGCGCCGTGGTGGTTCCGGTTTTTTCGGTGCCGATATGCAGAATAAGTTCTATTGCGGGCCTCGTGAAACGTCTGGTCTTGGTGTTGTCCCCTGCCGAGGTAAAGCCAATCTGCAACAATTTCAATAATATTCCCCTGTCGGCGGTTTTATCGCTGCTCTGCCCCTTGCCCGTGCGGGCTTTCTCTATTAATCCCTGCGACAAACCCTCATTGCCGGAGTCCACGACATGTCTGCACCCAAAAAAGTTGTTCTTGCCTATTCGGGCGGGCTGGATACCTCTATCATTCTGAAATGGCTTGAAACCGAGTATGGCTGCGAGGTGGTGACCTTTACCGCCGATCTGGGTCAGGGCGAAGAACTGGAACCGGCGCGCAAAAAGGCCGAGCTGATGGGCATCAAGCCCGAGAATATCCACATCGAGGACGTGCGCGAGGAATTCGTGCGCGATTTTGTATTCCCGATGTTCCGCGCCAATGCGCAATACGAGGGGCTGTATCTGCTGGGCACTTCCATTGCCCGCCCGCTGATCTCCAAACGTCTGGTTGAAATCGCGGCCGAATGCGGGGCTGATGCGGTGGCACACGGGGCGACCGGTAAAGGCAATGATCAGGTGCGGTTCGAACTGGCGGCCTATGCGCTCAACCCCGACATCAAGGTGATTGCGCCGTGGCGCGAATGGGATCTGACCAGCCGCACACGGTTGCTGGAATTTGCTGAAATGCACCAGATCCCGATTGCCAAGGATAAACGCGGCGAGGCCCCGTTCAGCGTAGACGCCAACCTGCTGCATACCTCCTCCGAGGGCAAGGTGCTGGAAGACCCGAGCATCGAGGCCCCCGATTATGTATATCAGCGCACCGTCCACCCCGAGGATGCGCCCGACACCCCCGAGCATATCGAAATCACCTATGAACGCGGCGACCCCGTGGCGCTGAACGGCACCGCGCTTTCCCCCGCCGAAATGCTGACCGCGCTGAACGAGTTGGGCGGCAAGCACGGCATTGGCCGGCTCGATCTGGTCGAGGGGCGTTTTGTCGGCATGAAATCGCGCGGCATCTATGAAACGCCGGGTGGCA
Source organism: Paracoccaceae bacterium (assembly GCA_027069385.1). Taxonomy (GTDB): domain Bacteria; phylum Pseudomonadota; class Alphaproteobacteria; order Rhodobacterales; family Rhodobacteraceae; genus UBA3077. The sequence goes on along the minus strand of JALXER010000090.1, from coordinate 11,015 downwards.
CCATCATGCTAGAGGCCCATCGCGGCATCGAAAGCATCACCCTTGATCGTGGCGCGGCGCATCTGAAAGACGAGATCATGCCCAAATATGCCGAAGCGATCTATAATGGCTTCTGGTTCTCGCCCGAGCGCGAGATGATGCAGGCCCTGATCGACGAAAGCCAGAAACATGTTACCGGTACGGTGCGCCTGAAGCTGTTTAAGGGCATGTGCCAGACCGTAGGCCGCTGGTCGGACCACTCGCTTTATTCCGAAGAACATGTGACCTTCGAGGATGACGCGGGCGCTTACGACCAAAAAGACGCTGCCGGTTTCATCCAGATCAACGCGCTGCGCCTGAAACTATTGGCTGCACGCAACCGGCGGGTGGGGTAAATCGGGCCGATATGGGGCAAACCGTTCGCAAATGGGTGATCCTGCTGATCAGTCCGGTCATGTTGCTGGCGGGGCTTGGGTTTAGCTATATGACCTATAGTTTCACCCAAACAGCGGTTAAAACCACCGCCGAAATCGTGTCCGTTCAGTCCCGTCAGGGTGATCCGGTCTTGTATCGGCCCATTGTGCGTTTTCTGGACCTGTCCGAGACAGAAGTCAGCGTTCCGGCCTCGCCTTATGCTTCTGAAAACACCTTTGTTATTGGATCGAAGGTAAATATTATCTACACAATCGACGAACCAACAGAAGTCTGGATTGATGACTGGTTAAAGCTGTGGGGGGCCAATGTGTTGATGCTGGCCCTCGGGGGCGTGCCGCTGTTGGTTTGGGCTTATTCACGCCTTCGCAGGCGAAAATAAGATAGATTTTGCAATCTGGCCAAAAACGCTTAAAATACAAGCGATTGCTCTTGTTTTGCGGGAATCTCGCAAATAGCGCCCCTGTGATTCGACCAATGCCGGGCCAGCGTTGATGTTGCGGCAATCGCTCCGGTCCCGACAGTTTACCGGAATCGCGTGGATTGCTAGCAAAAGGAATTTTTCAGTGGCACAGAAATCGAAAATGGACGACCGGTTTGCCGCCCTGCTCGCCCTGTTAATGGGGATCGGCCTGTTTGGTGCGGGGGCGTGGAACCTGAAATCGAACTACGACTTTGCGCATCATGCGGTTGCGGCGGTGGGTACCGTTATCAGCGTTGACAGCTTTCGCGATTCCAAGAATACCGAAAAATTCCGCCCGACCTTTTCGCTGATCGACCCCAGCGGTGCCCAGATCACCACCCGAACCTCGCTTTACGCGCCGGGCTATGACTATGCCGTCGGGGAACAGGTGGATATTCTTTATAACCCCGACGACCCCGGCGAAATGCGCATTGACAGTTGGCTTTATCAATGGGGCGTGTGGATTGTTATGTTGATTGTCGGGACGTCCGGTCTGGTCTTCTCGGTGGTGATCTTGCGGCATTATCTGAAAACGCAGGCCCGTCGGGGGGCGGCATGACCCAGGGGTCACGCAAAGGCGGGCGCATCGCCGCCGCGTTCTTTCTAGTGCTGGGGCTGGTTTTTGCCGGGGTTGTCGGGTGGCTGGTGAATAGCGGGCTCGATTTCAGCCGCAACGCGGTGTCAACCAGCGGGATTGTGGTCAGCGTAGCGCGCGAAAGATCGAGCAGCGCCAAGGCCTATACCTATCGTCCGACCATCCGCTATAGCGATTCAAACGGTCAAAGCCGGACCGCGCAAACCGCCATGTCGGCCAGCTCCTATAATTTCGCCCCCGGCGAGAAGGTGGCAATTCTGGTCGATTCACGCGACCCGAGCGATATGCGCATTGACAGCTGGTTCACCCTGTGGGGCTTTGGCTCTATCTTTGCAGCGGTCGGGCTGGCCTCGTTGATCGGAGGGGTGTTTGTCTGGCGGTTTGCCGACCGGCCGTTTGTTACCGGAAAAACCGACGGAACCGCGTCGGCCAAACGTAGTACTGCGAACGCAGATCAGGATGCATCCGGACCGGTGCGCCGAAGCTAACAGGGAAAAGACAGTGTTCAATTATAATTCATCAAGGGTTCGCAATCCCAAATTGCTCGCCATTGTCGCAGGGATCACCGGCCTGCTGGTGCTGGCCCTCGGGGTCTGGCTATGGCAACAGGATGCCGGTTTTCGGGCCAACGCCCTGCCCGCTACCGGCAAGGTGGTGGCGATGAAAACCGACGATAGCGGTCGCGAGCCCAGCTATCGGCCGATGTTCGAATTCACCGATAATCAGGGCGTCGTGCAACGGGTGCCTGCCGCCCGACAGGACCCGCAATACCGGTTCGCCCGTGATGAACTGGTGCCGATCCTTTATGTGCCGGGCAATCTGGACAAGGTGCTGGTCAATAACGGCCAGCAACCCGACGGCTATGGCCCGACAATAATGCTCGGCAGTCTGATCTTTTTTGTCCCCGCGCTGCTGGCCTTTCTGGTGCATCGGCGCAGGCAGGCCGTTGCACCGGCGCGGGTATTCCTGCCCGAAGACGAGGCCTTTGATGACAAGCTCCGGCGGACCATGATGGGCTATGGCGGCTGGTTTCTGGAAAACCCGTTACGGATGGCAAAGATACTTGGCGTGCTGGGGATCTTGTGCATGCTGGCCGGGGTGGCGGTAATCCGCGATACCAACGCCTTTATGGCTAGTGCGAAACCGGTCATGGCTATGGTGACGGCGCAGCAATCCGACTCCAGCGGGTTTCGCCCGACGCTGATGTTTACCGATGCCGACGGGGTGAAACGCTCGGCCCAGACCGCGCTAAGCGACAGCAGCTATGATTTCGAGATCGGCCAGCAGGTGCAGGTTTACGCAAACCCCGATCAGCCCGACACCGTGCGGGTGGTCGATGGCGTCGGTGCCGGTGTTTTCGGCTATGGGCTGGTGCTGTTCTCCGTGATCCTGCTGGGCCTGACCCTGTATGCGCTTGGCATCCACCGCACCTATCAGAAAGAGCGAAAGCGCCGCAAAGCCGCCGCGTAGGGTCAGGACCTGTTTTTAGGGCTGCGTTGCGATAACCGCTGCGTTAACCGGTGCATCCGGCGTGCGCACCGGCAGGCCTCTTGTGGCCCAGCCCGGCCCGACGCCCGAACCGGCCATGCCCTCGACCACATCAACCACATTGGTCATACCCGCCTTGTAAAGTTGTTGGCTGACATAGCCCGAGCGGTTACCGGTACGGCAGATAAACGCCAGCGGAACGTCGGGGTTCTGGTCACGAATGGCCAGAATGGTCGGGATGAAGTTCTGGTTGGTCATGTCTGCCAGCAATGCGACATCGGGCACGCCGGTTTCGGCCCATTCCTCGGGGCGGCGAACGTCGATCAACACGATTTCTCCGGCAATGGCGGCGTTATAGGCCACATCGGGGGTCATGGTGGCGACTTGGGCAGATGCCGAGGTGGCGACAACCACCAATACGAGGGTTTGTAGAAAATATGCGAGGGTGCGCATCTTGCTCTCCTGTGATTAAATATTCGTTAATTTGCATATAGTGGACGCGAAGGGAAATCACGAGTGCGTCAGAATGTCAGGGCTGGTATTGGGCGTTCAGGGAACCTATGCATAGCACTAAACAGGTTAGGAGCAGGTAAATGCATGTGTTGGATAATCGGGTAACCATTGTGCCCTTTGACGATAGCCACTGGCCCGGGGTCTGGAAAGTGCTGGAACCGATCTTTCGCGCCGGAGCAAGCTATCCCTTTGATCCGGATATCTCCGAGGCCGAGGCAAAGGCAGCGTGGATCGATGCGCCCCGCGCAACCTTTGTGGCGCTTTCGGATGCGCGTCAGGTGGTCGGGACCTATTACATCAAACCCAACCAGCCCGGGCTGGGGGCTCATGTGTGCAATTGTGGCTATGCCGTGCGCGAAGAATCGCGCGGGCAGGGCATTGCCGGGCAAATGTGCGTCGAATCGCAGGTGAAAGCGCGGGAAATGGGGTTTAGGGCCATGCAGTACAACCTTGTTGTCGCGACCAACCGCGGTGCGGTGCTGCTGTGGCAGCGACAGGGGTTCGGGATTGTCGGAACCCTGCCCAACGCCTTTAACCACAAGAAATTCGGGTTGGTCGATGCCCATGTGATGTACAAAGAACTAATCTGACCTCGAAACCGGAACGGGCCTCTCCCGCCCGTCATCGGCGTTTTTCGCAAGCGAAAAAGCCTCTTCCCGTTGGGCCGGGCGCCTCGCCTTCGGCTCGGCGCGGGGGCGTGCCGCCCCCCTTGCCCGTGCCGGGCAATTCCCCCCTGTGAGTACTTGTTAAAGAATGAAGATGTAGGGCGGGTTCCAATCCACCATCCCACTTGCCACGACCACAAACCCATCCTTCACGCGCCCTAGGCGCGTCCCGACCTTCCCCCACGCGCAACCCAACGCTAGCGCAGCGACCCGCCCGATGGCGAAGCCGAGGGCGCGGCCCAAACGGAGGTCGTGGGCTGGCTTTAGCCAGTCCATGGCTGGAGTGCGGGAGTACCCCGATTGATGATCGTGACGTAAGGTGCGGGGGACCACGCATCTTACGGGTTAGCGGCGTACAAAACCTATTATATCGTAGGTTTTGTCCAGGATCGGCTGGGCGATGGCGTTGGCTTTGTCGGCACCTTTAGCCAGTATCCGGTCAATCTCGGCCGGGTCTTGCATCAGGCGGGACATCTCGTTGGTGATCGGTTCCAGCCGGGCCACAGCCAGATCGGCCAGTGCCGGTTTGAACCGGCCCCATTGCGCGCCGGCATACTCGGCAATGACCGCTTCGGGGGTGGAATTATCCAGCGCCGCATAGATTTCCACCAAGTTCCGCGCTTCGGGGCGATCCTTCAGGCCCTCGACACTATCGGGCAGCGGTTCCGAATCGGACTTGGCTTTCTTGAATTTTTTGACAATCAGCGCGGCATCGTCGGTCAGGTTGATACGCTCCATATCCGAGGCCCCGGATTTGGACATCTTTTTAGAGCCGTCGCGCAGGTTCATCACCCGTGTGGCCGGTCCGTCGATAATCGGTTCAGGCTGCGGAAAGAAATCGGGCACCTTGAAATCGTGGTTGAACTTGGCAGCAATATCGCGGGTCAGTTCCACATGCTGTTTCTGGTCCTCGCCCACCGGCACATGGGTGGCGTGATAGGTCAGGATATCGGCGGCCATCAGGCTGGGATAGGCATAAAGCCCCAGCGACACGGCTTCGGCATTTTTGCCCGCCTTGTCCTTGAACTGGGTCATGCGGTTCATCCAGCCCACCCTTGCCACACAGTTGAAAACCCAGCCCAGTTCGGCATGGGCGGAAACCTGGCTCTGGTTGAACAGAACCGATTGTTCCGGGTCGATACCGCTGGCCACATAGGCCGCCACCAGCTCGCGCGTGGCATGGCGCAGCGCCGCAGGGTCTTGCCAGACGGTGATTGCGTGCATATCCACGACACAGTAAATTGTTTCAAAATCTGCCGATTGCATATCGACAAAACGCTTGATAGCGCCCAAATAGTTCCCGAGGGTCAGGCCGCCACTGGGCTTGATCCCGGAAAAGACGCGACGCGTGTGGACCGCTTCGGTCATGGCAATGCTCTCTTTCTTTGGTTTTCGGTGGAGGCGTTATCGCGATTTCGGTGTGGCGCGTCAACACAAGGTTAGGAATGAACATGCAGCAACAGCCAATTCCCATGTCGATCAAGGCGCTGGTTGCGGTGATCGTCGCCATCGAGCTGATGTTGCAGGCCAGCGACCTTGGCATCATCGGCAACCCCGATGCGCGCGGGAAGGCGTTTTTTTATGGTGCGTTCTGGAATTCGCTGAATACCGGTGCTTTGCCCGAAATTTACCCCGGGCAGCGGGTGGTCATGTATGTTAGCCACGCGTTTTTGCACGGCGGATTTGTGCATATGGCGCTGAACACGGTGGTGCTGCTGGCGCTTGGTACACGGCTGGGCAATATACTGGGCAACGGGCGCATTCTGCTGCTGTTCTTTGTCAGCGCTGCGGCGGGCGGGCTGACCTTTGGCCTGATCAACCAATCGCCATTTCCGATGATCGGCGCTTCGGGCGCGGTGTTCGGCTTTTTCGGCACATGGAAGTACTTCGAATTTGTGGCCCTGCGCCGCATCGGTGCCGACCTTAGCCCGATCTGGAAATTTATCGGAACGCTGGTGCTGATCAACGTCCTAATGGCCTTTTCCTATGGTGGCAGTCTGGCATGGGAGGCCCACTTGGGCGGCTTCATCGCCGGGTGGGGCATGGGGGCATTATTTGTCCGGCAAGCTAGGGCGTAGACCTATAAACCACACGTCGCCAGCGTGATCCTCGCGAAATATCAATGGTTTGGGGCGCGCCGCACAGGGTGGCCCCCTTTGCAAGCGCCCCGAACCATTGAGATGAAGCGAGGATCGCGCCCTTCGGGTTTGGCAGATTTTCGCTCTGACTGCGTTGCAACGCCTTGAAATAGAACCACTATTCCTGCGCCCTTGCGCCTGGTCAGAACAAAAATCTGCCAAACTGGCGGCGCGGGGTTTATAGGTCTACGCCCTAGACATCGCTAGGGTTCTTGGCATAGATAGCAAAATGACCGACCACACCGCGCCAAACCTGACCCCGTTCAACCGGCTTTCCCCCTATGTCTGGGTGTTTGTCGCGATTATGCTGCTGGTTGAACTGGTCTTGCAACTGGCCGAGAATCATCTGGTCGGTCAGGTCGGTTCCGAGGGTTGGCGGTTGTGGATGGCGCAGAATTTCGGGTTTCACAAGGCGGTGTTCGAACACATCATGCAAGGCGGCAAGATCGAGCCAAAGGTGATCTGGCCCTTTTTTACCTATCCGTTTGTGTCGCGCAGCCTGATGCACATGATCGTGCCCACCGCGCTGATCCTGGGCATGGGCAAGATGATTTCGGACAATTGGTCAAACCGGGCGTTCTTTGCCCTGTTTTTTGTCAGTACCGTGGCAGGGGCCTTTGTTTTCGGCTGGCTTTCCGACCCCGGCAGGCAGGTGCTGCTGGGGGCATATCCGTTCTTTTACTGCCTGCTGGGTGCTATGGCCTGGAACGACCTGATGTTGCGGCTGCTAGAAGGGCGCAACCCGTTGGGCGCCTTTCGCATTGTGGGCATGTTCTTTGTCTTGCGCGCAGCCTTTGCGCTGATTTACGGGCTGAACAACTCTTGGATGGCTGACCTGACCGGTCTGCTGGTCGGGCTGACGCTGCCCTTCGTGGTTGCACCGGGCAGCCGCGCGCGGTTCCGGCGCTGGGTTATGGCCATTCGCAACCGGTAAACCCCGCCCGAAACCGGGCGGGGCACTTTGTTTATTGCTCGTCGAACACCGCGAACAGGTCACGAATGCAGGTGTTGCTATAGGTGCTGCCCAGATAGGCGTCCTCTATCACCACGCGCACCCATTCCGGTTGGATAGCCTGATCAAAGGTGATCGCCTGAAAACCGGTGTTGCTTTCAAGGTTCCATGTCCAGATCTGGCCATCGGCTTCGATCCGCAAAACCCGCGGTTTGGAGTGTTTGGAATCGCTGTCCTCTGCGTGGCCCGTGCCGCTTCGGATGACCAGCGCCCGGATGCCGTGCGGGTCCCTTGGCAACCAGAATGACAGCTCGACCGATTCACCCTGACCAAAGTTGCCATGGCCGCCCATTGCGGTGCACCAAGCCGGTTCACGGCCGTATTCTGTGGTTTCCGAGACGAATCCAAGGATTCCCCCATAAGCCAAATCAGTGGATTTGAGTTCTGTGGATGCGCACCAAGTGGCCTCGTTAAAGTTTTCGGAATTGTCGGCATAAAAGCTGTCCCGATTGCTTTGCGATGTGCAGATGGTGTTGGATGGTGGCGGAATATCGGCGGCGGGTTGTGCCACGGCCAGATTGGCTTCGGATGCCAGAAGGGCCGCCAGAACTTCGGGGTTCATACCTTCACCGGAAAAGACCGGCAGGTCCGCGCTGCCTACGCCCGTGGGTGCATCACCGGTAACGCCCGTAACCGTACATTCCCCCGAGCGATACTCTAACCCCGCATGCACCCCGTTCTGATCATAGGAGTGGCGCTCCAGATCTATGCTGGTTGAATCCGCCTGAAAGGAAAAAACGTCGCTTTGCGCGATGACACCGGCGTTATAAAGCTCGACGGTGAAACCTACCGAGCCGTCATGTGTCGAACTGGCATAGAAATCCTTGATTTGCGCGCCTTCGGGCAGGGCTGCCGCGCCGAAATAGTCAATGATGGCAAATCCGTCACTGGCCGGTTCAACGCTAAAGGACAACGTGCCATCAACCTGATTGATTTCACAGGCATAGGTAAAGGTCTGGCCAATACCCGCAGGCGGGGTAAAACCGGTTGTTGCCGGTGGCTCCTGAACGGGGGCCGGGTCAGCGGCGGGCGGGGCATTGCCCGCGATAACGGTACAGGTGCCTTGTTGCCCGGTCCCGCCGGTTACCGCACCATCGACCCCGTATTGCATCTGGTTGAACTGGCCAGTGCCGGTGCCAAAGTCAAAGCTGAATTCCTCACCCTTCACCAAGACACTGTTTTCAAAATAGCTGAGCGTAAAGGCCAGCGCGGTGCCATCGGGGTTAAAGCTGCTGACCTGGGCATTGGCGGGCAGGCTGGCCGCGCCGTTAAAATCGACCAGTGCGAATTTGCCGGTGCTCCAGTCGTAATCAAAGGTCAACTGGGCGTCGGGGCCTTGGGTGAACTGGCACAGATAGGTGCTTGGTTCGGCAAAAGCGGCGGTGCCGGCAAGCAGGCCGACAAGGGCGGGTATGATGCGGTATTTTACGTGCATAATCAGAACCTTTCAACGATGTTGCAAGAGGATCCTTGCAACTAGCCTTAGGCACTTTTTTGGCGTTTTGTCATTGATCTGGGTTAACTGCGCCGGGCAGGTTTCAAGGTTTTTTTACGATGCGGCGTAAATCAGCCGGTTTGATCGCGCCGCTGGCAAAAAGGGCCGCGAAATAACTGATGATTCCGGCCCCGATCAACAGGGCCAGCGCGCCATAGCGCCATGTTTGCAGGTGCAGGGCCGGGGCCATCCACGTTGCCAGCCCGACCAGCACGCTGCCCATAATCAGGCTCGACAGGATGATTCGCGGCAGGCTGTGGCGCAGGCGCGCATCCAGCTTTGCGGCCTTCCCCATTTTGCGACTGCCCATGAACAGCATCGCCAGCATCGCCCAACCGGCCAGCGTGGTGCCAAGCGCTGCGGCCAGAAACCCCAGCCACGGGGCCAGCCCGACCGCCACCCCCACATTGACCACCATCGACCCCAGCGCATAGCGAAACGGCGCGCGGGTATCCTCGCGCGCGAAAAACACCGGTTGCAGCACTTTGGCCAGCACAAAGGCGGGCAGGCCCGCGCCGTAAACCGCCACGGCCAGCGCGGTAGCGCGGGTGTCGGCCGCGTCAAAGGCGCCGCGCTCGTACAGGACCGAAACCAGCGAGAACGGGATCACCATCAGCGCCACGGTAGACGGGACGGTCAGCACCAGCGAAAACTCGGCGGCGCGGTTCAGGCTGTGATTGCCCCCGTCCGCATCGCCTGCGCGCAGTTTGCGCGACAGGTCGGGCAGCAGCACAATGCCAATCGCAATGCCCACCACGCCCAGCGGTAACTGGTATAACCGGTCCGCATAAGACAGCCACGCCACGGCCCCGTCAAAATACGATGCCACCTGACGCCCCACCAGCAGGTTAACCTGCACCACGCCACCGGCCAGCGCGGCGGGGGCGGCGATAATCGCCAGACGTTTCATTTCGGGGCTAAGGCGCGGGCGGCGCGGGATGATATGGATACCGGCCCGTTTTGCCGCCCACCAGACCAGCGCCATTTGCGCCACTCCGGCCACCGGTACCGCCCATGACAGCGCGGTGCCGATCGGCCAGCCCAGCGCCTGCGCCGCGAACATGGTCAAAATCAGGATGATATTCAGCCCGACCGGTGCCGCCGCCGCCACCGCAAACCGCCCCATCGCATTCAGCACCCCCGACAACAGCGCCGCCAGCGAGATAAACAGAATATAGGGAAACACGATCCGGCCAAAGCCCACGGCCAGGTCAAAGCGCGCATCCTGGGCAAAGCCGCTGGCCATGGCCAGCACCAGAAGCGGCATGAACACCTGCGCCACCAGCACCAGCACCAGCACCACGCTGGCCAGCCCCGAAAACGCCTCACGGGCGAAATCCTGCGCGCCCTCCCCTGCTTCGACCTTTTTGGAGAACATCGGCACAAAGGCGGTGTTGAACGCGCCTTCGGCAAAGAACCGGCGAAACATGTTGGGCAGCGAAAAGGCGATCAGAAATGCCTGCGCCACCGGACCGGAACCTATGGCCGAGGCGATCATGATATCGCGCACAAAGCCCAGTATCTTGCTGGCCAGCGTCCAGACGCCCACGGTCAGAAACCCGCTGATCAAACGGATGGGTCGGGTCATGCGCCCTCCGGAGTTTTATCGATGGCATTGGCCAGACGCGCGGCGGTATCGCGCTGTTTCTGCGCGTCGTAAATTTTTTGGCCAAACAGGTCTTTGACATAAAAGGTATCGACAGCGCGTTCACCATAGGTGGCAATAATGGCCGAGACGATCGACAGGTTGCAGGTTGTCAGGCTGCGGGCGATATCGTGGATCAGCCCCATACGGTCGCGGGTCTCCACCTCGATGATGGTAAAGAATTCCGAGCCTTCATTGTCGATCTCGATCTTGGTGGGCACGATAAATTCCTGCTCGCGCGGTTTGATCTTGTCGCGGGATTTCAGCGCCTCTTGGGCGACGACCTCTCCGCCCAGAATACGCGCGATCATCTTGCGCAGCCGGGTCAGCCGGGCACCGCCATAGGGGCGTTCCTCTATGTCCTGAATCCAGAAAACCGCAGTGGCCAGCCCGTCATTGGTGGTATAGGTGCGCGCATCGACGATATTGGCACCGGCCAGCGCCAGCGCTCCGGCCAGGCGGGCAAACAGGCCCGGATGGTCGTGCATGACAAAACAGGCGCGGGTCGCGTCACGCTGGGCGTCGGGTTTGATATCCGAGGTGAATTCGGCGTCGCCGCGCTTCTGGATCAGGCGTGCAAAGACCAGATG
>JALXER010000089.1 GCA_027069385.1 Paracoccaceae bacterium | reverse complement strand
GAAAGACCTGCGCGATCCGTTCGGTCATAGCAGTGTAATCGTCGATGCCCAGATTGTTACCGGTTTGGGGGTCATAGGCGGTGGAATACACGGTGATATGTGCGTTGATCCCCAGAATTTTATCGGTGAATTCCTCTCGAAAGCCCACCATCACCGCCTGCACCACAATCAGCGTGGCAACCCCCAGCATCACCCCGATCAGCGCGTACCATGCGATAACCGAAATGCCGCCTTCCTTGCGTCGCGCGCGCAGATAACGCCAAGCGATGGTCCACTCAAAGGCCGCAAAGGGTTTTGTGGCGCTAGACAAAGATGGCCTCTTTTCCGGCGTAAATCTGCCCGCACCGGTCAATCGCGGCTTCGATGGACATTTCCTCGGATTCGCCGCTGCGCCGCGAGGTCAGCTCTACCACGCCGTTTTTCAGGCCGCGCGGGCCAACGGTGATGCGCCACGGGCAACCAATCAGATCCATGGTGGCAAATTTCGCCCCGGCGCGTTCGTTTCGGTCATCATAAAGCGGGTCAAGGCCGCGCGCGCTTAGCCCCTGATAGAGTTGCTCGCACGCAGCATCGGTATCGCCGCCGCCTTGCTTAAGGTTAACAACCCCGACCTTGAACGGCGCAACGGCTTCGGGCCAGATGATGCCGTTATCATCGTGGTTTGCCTCTATCAACGCGCCGATCAGACGTGAAACGCCGATGCCGTGGCTGCCCATATGCACCGGCACCGGCTTGCCGTCCGGCCCGTTCACAGTGGCACCCATCGCGTCGGAATACTTGGTGCCGAAATAGAAAATCTGCCCGACCTCGATGCCGCGCGCGCTTTTGCGGCGCGCCTCGGGCACCTGATTGAACAGCGCCTCGTCATGGGTTTCGTCGGTGCGCGCGTAAGGGGTGGTGAATTCGTCAAAAATCGCCTGACATTGTTCGACACTGTCATAATCGACATTGCGATCGCCAAGGCTCAGATCGGTGACGGCGCTGTCATAGAACACCTCGGATTCGCCGGTTTTGGCCAGCACCAGAAATTCGTGCGAGTGATCGCCGCCAATCGGGCCGGTATCGGCGCGCATCGGAATGGCCTGCAACCCCATACGTTCATAGGTGCGCAAATAGGAAACCAGATGGCGGTTATAGGCGTGCAGCGCCGATTCCTTATCGATATCAAAGTTATAGCCGTCTTTCATAAAGAACTCGCGCCCGCGCATCACGCCAAAACGGGGCCGCACCTCGTCGCGGAATTTCCACTGGATGTGATACAGGGTTTTGGGCAGTTCCTTGTAGGAACCGACCGAATTGCGAAAAATATCGGTAATCAACTCCTCGTTGGTCGGGCCATAGAGCATATCGCGCCCGTGCCGGTCGGTGATGCGCAGCATTTCCTTGCCATAGTCGTCATAGCGCCCCGATTCGCGCCACAAATCGGCCGATTGCAAGGTGGGCATCAGCATCGGGATATGGCCGGCGCGCTGCTGTTCCTCGTGAACGATGTTTTCGAGCATGCGCAGCACCTTGAAGCCGAGCGGCAACCACGAATAGATTCCGGCGCTGGCCTGCCGGATCATTCCGGCACGCAACATCAGGCGATGGCTGACAATTTGCGCCTCGGCAGGGGTCTCTTTCAGAACGGGTAAAAAGTAGCGGCTAAGGCGCATTTGCGGGACTCCGTGAATAATTGCTGGCTTTGGTTTAGGGCATGGGTCAAAAACCTGCAACAATGGGTTAATTTTTCTTTGCAAAAATCCGCCCATTGGGGTAACAATGTGTCAGCATTGTGGCAGATGGATGCAACGGGGTGACCCGCGACGACAACCACGCCAATGCATTGATGGCAAAGCCGTATGGCTCAAGTCTCAGGGAATAGAAAACGGTCCGAAGTTTCGGGCCGTTTTTTGCTGCACTGCACATGAAACCCTCAACCGGTTTGCGCTTCTCCGTCCAACCGGATTTCGTAGGCACAGTCAAAGCTGGAGGCCAGCGCTTTCAGGCGTTTTTCGACCACCTCTCCGGCCAGATCAACCGCATGGTTTCGCATGGCCAGCGTGATCATATCGCCGTCGCGCCGCACCTGCGTATCGGTCAGCGCCCCCGCCATCGCCCCCGAGACCATCGCCCCAAGACGCCTCGCCTTGCCTAGCGTGTCCGCCCGAGCGGACCATTGGCAGGCAGGCAGCGGGCGGGCGGGACGGTG
>JALXER010000088.1 GCA_027069385.1 Paracoccaceae bacterium | reverse complement strand
TTATCCGCGGTGCGGATCAGGTCGCCCTCGACCAGATCTTCAACTGCAATTTCACCATGTTTGGTTTCGATCATGGTGCCGCGAACAAAACAGGGGGCCGGAGCCTCGTTGAACGAGATGTCACCAATGCCGACATAACCCGCCTGAGGGTCGTCGGGGCCATGTTCGAACGTAATGGTCATGGTTGCGATCGGCACCGGAAAGGTCACGGTGACATAGGCCGAAGGGTCTACATCATCGGCGTCGCCCTCGATCGTGTCGCCGGTAACGGTGTGATGGGTGACATTTCCGTAAATCGGATGAACCTGATTTCCGTCCATGTCATAAGCGATAACCGTTACCTGATCATCCCAGCCGGTTCCACCATCCACGTCAAAAAGCTTGAACTGAACATCGGCGACGTCCTCGTTGAAATTGATGATGGTTTCGGTCGGGCTGGTCGGAAAGTCGGATTCGAGCGACCCCTGCCCGACCTGACCTGTCAGGCCGAACTGCTGACCGTTCACATTCTGCGGGGTGGAGACATCAACACTGACCGTATTGCCGCCGCTGCTAAGGTTGTTGGTTCCGTCAAGGTTGGCACTGTCCCAGACAAGGGTGTAGTCGCTCATAATCGTTACTCCTTCTTAACAGCATAAACCTGCAATTGGTTCTGATGCCTATGTTATCGTTACACTCCGGCCAAAATATGTGATCCGGACAAGGCTGTCAAATCACGACGTCTTTTTTTAAGGCTATTGTGGTCAATAACGCAAGAATATGTCCAAAACATGATAAAGTTTAATATTCCTTGTGATATTGACGAAGCGGGCGCCGGGTTTTACCTGTATGGCTGCGGATGGCTGGACGGCCGCACCCGAATCGGGGTGAGGAAAGTCCGGACTTCAGAAAACATGACGCCGGTTAACGGCCGGCCGGGGTAAAACCCGAGGGAAAGCGCCACAGAGAACAGACCGCCCCGCAGGGGGTAAGGGTGAAACGGTGGGGTAAGAGCCCACCGCGTCGCTGGCAACAGCAACGGCACGGCAAGCCCCGTCAGAAGCAAGGCCAAATAGGGACCCCGCGGCGTTCGCGCCGGCTTTTCCAGCCAGAGGTCCGGGTTGGCTGCATGAGCGTGCCGGTAACGGCCCGCCCAGATGAATGGTCGTCAAAGGGTCGCATGGCCCGGAACAAAATCCGGCTTACAGGCCATCCGCATTTCATCTATACTGGCACCATCAACCCAATGGAGGCAGTCATGCTTAGACTTTTCTTCGCCATTGGCGTTCTGGGGATGCTCGGGTCCTGTCAACCCGCACCCGATGCGCCTTATATCAACCCGCTCTGGACTCCCGAACATCGCGAGTGCGTCAGCAATGGTGGCGACTGGGCGCAAGGCGGGTTGCTGGGGCTTTACCAGTGCTTTCCCCATTACAGCGATGCCGGTCAGGCCTGCTCGGCCAGTTCGCAATGCGAGGGGCTGTGCATGGCGGACACAAAACAATGCGCGGCAAGCTTTGAATTTGGCTGTTACGGCTATCTGGACGATCAGGGCGCGCGTTTGGATATATGCGTTGACTGACACCGCCTGATTCCGCCGGTTCAGGTATGGAATTTTGCCCCGCTCGGGCGGGAATGCGTGCCATTTCGCCCTGAATCCGCCGGATTCGCCCCTTTTTCCGACTTTTTTCCGATTTTTCTGACCATCTACATCTAGCGGCAAAGCGTGGGCTTTCTGCTAGGTGTGGTGGTTTTGGCCCCGTGCCATTGCCTTTGTGACTCGGTTTAGGGTTAAAGTGGTATAAAGTGTGCGAAAAAACTATTGCTTAGGCATGAAGTGGTCGCTATACAGGATGTACGGATTTCGAAGCGGTATTTCTCCAAAGGATGAATACAGCAAATAAAAACAAAGGCAGGTTCATACAGGCACCGCATTTGGGTCCGTGAAGGCGAAGAAAAAGATCCAGCACGACGCGAGCAGACACGAAAGTGGCGCGGAGTTGGGCGACCCGAAAAACGGGACAGGCGGCGGATCATGTTGGGCAGACATGATTCGCCGCAAACATTTGAGGCAGGAGGCTTAGGCCGTGGCATGGAGTTTCAGAGGCGAGGCAACCAACAAGGTTGACCCAAAGGGCCGGGTTTCTATCCCCGCGTCCTTTCGCCCTGTTATTGTCGAGGGCGACCCCAACTGCACCGATGGCAAAAACCCCGATCTGGTACTGGCCTACGGGGTGGACCACGCCAATTGCCTGCAAGGCTACAGCATTGCCCGTGCCAACGAGATCGAGGAAGAAATCAAGCGGCTGCCCTATGGCCGTCAGCGCGACAAGGCCGAATTGCGGTTTTCGGCGCAATCGGCCTATCTGACCATCGACCATAACGGCCGCACCGTGATTCCCGCCAAAATGCGCGCCCGTTTCGGGATCGAGGACGAAGTGGTTTTCGTCGGGATGAATGACAAGTTCCAACTGTGGGAGCCATCGGCCTATGCGGACTATGTCCGCGCCATGGATGAAGAAGACGACGGCATGTCGGTTATGGAAATGCTGAACTCGGTTCGCAATTTCGGGGGGTAGGCGGATGGATGCGCCCCATATTCCGGTATTGCTCAACCCCATTCTGAACATGATTGCGCCGGTGGACGGTGTGTGGCTGGACGGCACGTTCGGGGCCGGGGGCTATACCCGTGCCTTGCTCGATGCCGGGGCCGACAAGGTTATCGCAGTGGATCGCGACCCCGAGGTTTTTGCGCGCGCCGCGAAATGGGCACCGGATTATGGCGACCGGCTGGTGCTGGTTCAGGGCCGCTTTGGTGAGTTGGACCGGATCGCCGCCGGGCACGGGCCGCTGGCGGGGGTGGTGCTCGATATCGGCGTGTCATCCATGCAGATCGATCAGGCCGAACGCGGGTTTTCGTTTATGCGGGCCGGACCGCTGGACATGCGCATGTCGCAGGACGGGCCAAGTGCCGATGACGTGGTCAACCGCGCCGACGAAGGGCTGATTGCCGATATCCTGTTCCAGTTTGGCGAAGAGCGTAAAAGCCGCCGTATTGCCCGCGCCATCGTGGCGGCGCGGCCGATCCGCGACACATTGCATCTGGCCGAGGTGATCGAAAAGAACCTGCCGCGCAGCAAGCCCGGCACCCCGCATCCCGCCACGCGCAGTTTTCAGGCGTTGCGCATCGCGGTGAATGACGAACTGGGCGAATTGGCCCGCGGGTTGCAGGCTGCCGAGGCCGCTCTGGGCAATGGCGGTATTCTGGCGGTGGTCACCTTTCATTCGCTAGAGGACCGCATGGTCAAACGCTTTATCCAGCAGCGTTCGGGCAATGCGCCCAATGCCAACCGGTTTGCCCCCGAGGCGCAGGCCGACGCGCCGCGTTTTGAACGGCTCAACCGCAAACCGATAGAGGCCGACGCCGCCGAAATTGCCGCCAACCCGCGCGCCGCTTCGGCCCGCCTGCGCGGCGCGCGCCGCCTAAGCGCACCGGCCGGAACCATTGACCACTGCCAGATCGGCATGCCGCGCATCGATTTGCAAAAAGGCGGGGTGCTGGTATGAGGATCTTCCTGTTTCTGTGCGCCTTGCTGATGGTGGTGCTGGCCGCAACCTGGACCTATAAGGTCAACTATATGACCCAGGATGCGTTGGAGCGCGTGCGCGTTTTGCAACACCGGATTGCCCGCGAAAACGAGGCAATCGCCGTGCTGGAAACCGAATGGGCCTATCTGAACCGCCCGTCACGGCTGCGCGCCCTGTCCGAGGTCTATTTCAAGGAATTGCGCCTGATGCCGATCCATGCCGAAAGCTTTGGCGATGTCGGCGAGGTGGCTTTTCCGCGTGAAAATGTCGAAATCAACGATCTGGTCGAACAGGTCGTGGTCAGGGGGAACTGATGGCCATTCGTATCCCTCTTCGTCCGCTTGCCAGCGTGCTTAGGGTGCGCGCGCGCGGCGGTGACCCCGCCATGATAGAGGCACAGGCCCGCGCCAAACGTATGCGCAAGCAGCGCAAACGCGAAAAACGCCGTGCCGAGGGCCGGCTGGTGCTGATGGCGATGACCTTTTTTCTGGCCTTTTGTGCCGTGGGTTGGAAAACGGCGCTTGTCTCGACCGCCGAGCCGGTGGAGCCGCAGGTCTATGTTGACAGCAGTCCGGTCATCAACCAGCGCGCCAATATCATTGACCGCAACGGAGTGGTGCTGGCCACCAACCTGCCGACCGCCTCGCTTTATGCCCATCCGCAGGAAATGATCGATCCGGTCGCGGCGGTGGACGGGCTGGTGGCAATCTTTCCCGATCTGGATGGCGACTTGCTGTTGCGCCAGTTTACCGGTACGCGGCGCTTTGTCTGGGTCAAACACAAGATGTCGCCCGAGCAGCAGCAAATGGTGCATGACATTGGCGAACCGGGGTTGAATATCGGCCCGCGCGAGATCCGCTTTTACCCTAACGAGAATCTGGCCGCGCATATCCTTGGCGGCACCCGTTTTGGCGAGGAGGACGTGAGCGCCGCCGAGGTAATCGGCGTTGCCGGAGTCGAGCTGACCTTTGACCAATACCTGCGTGACCCCGCCAATATGGGAGAGCCGCTTCAGCTAAGCATCGACCTGACCGCGCAAACCACCCTGCGGCAGGTGCTGGCCGGGGGCATGGCACGCACCAACGCCAAGGCCGCCGCGGCAATTCTGATGGAGGCCGATACCGGTCGCATCGTCGCCATGGTATCGCTGCCCGATTTCGACCCCAACCACCGCCCGCGCCCGCCGGTCTCGGGCGATCCTGCCGAAAGCCCGCTGTTCAACCGCGCGGCGCAGGGCAAGTACGAGCTTGGCTCTACCTTCAAGATATTCACCGCCGCCTTGGCGATGGAAACCGGGGTTGCCGGTCCGGATACCATGGTCAACACCCGCAGCCCGATGATGTGGCACAATTTCAAGATATCGGATTTTCACAATTACGGCCCGCGCCTGTCGCTGGTCGATGTGATCGTACATTCCTCCAATGTCGGCGCGGCGCGGCTGGCGCTCGGGGCCGGAGCCGAGGCCCAGCAGGACCTGCTGCGCCGCCTTGGCTTTTTTGATGTGCTGCCGGTGGAACTGCCCGAGGCGCGGCGCTCCAAACCGCTATTGCCGCCGCGCTGGTCTGAAATCTCTACCATCACCGTTTCTTATGGCCACGGGATATCCGCCACGCCGCTGCATCTGGCCACCGCTTATGCGGCGATGGTCAATGGCGGCTTGCGGGTGCGCCCGACCCTTTTGCAAAACGACATTCATATCCCGACCGAGGCCGACCGGGTGATCTCGCAGGAAACCTCGGACCAGATACGCCGCATGATGCGTCAGGTGGTGACGCGGGGCACCGCGTCGATGGGCGATGCGCAAGGCTACGAGGTGGGCGGCAAGACCGGCAGCGCCGACAAGCCCAACCCGGCGGGCGGGGGCTATCTGGAGGATGCGCTGATCGGCACCTTTGCCTCGGCCTTTCCGATGTCGGACCCGAAATATGTGCTGGTGGTGATGCTTGACGAACCGGTAGAGACCATCGGCTCCGAAGCGCGCCGCACCGCCGGCTGGACCGCCGTACCGGTTGCCGCCGAAATTATTCGCCGCGTGGCACCCTTGCTGGGCTTGCGTCCCAACTCCACACCTGAAATACCCGATGAAAACATTCGCCTGACCCGCAACTAGGATTCCCCCATGGCCGTCAAACTTATCGCGCAACTGGGATTGCAGGACACGGTAGAAGCACTGGGGGACTGGCCCGATCCGGCCCCGGTGCTGACCGGCCTTTCCGTAGACAGCCGCCTGACCAAACCGGGCCATCTGTTTTGCGCCATGCCCGGCGTCAACATGCACGGGGCTGAATTTGTGTCATACGCAAAACGCATGGGCGCGGTGGCGGTGCTGACCGACGCGGCTGGGCTTGAAATGGTCGCGGGGGCGCTGCCGGTGCTGTTGGCGCAAGACCCGCGCATGGCGTTGTCGATTGCCGCGGCACACTGGTTCGATGGTCAGCCCGAACATATGCTGGCGATTACCGGCACCAACGGCAAAACCTCGGTTGCCAGCTTTTGCCGCCAGATTCTTGAAACGCTGGGCGAAAAGGCGGTGAATTTCGGCACCACAGGGGTTGAAGGCGCGGTGGCTGCCAAGCTGGCCCACACGACGCCCGAACCGATTACCCTGCACGCGCTGCTGGCCGATCTGGCCGCAAAAGGCGTGACCCATGGCGTGATGGAGGCCTCGTCGCACGGGCTGGAACAGCGTCGCCTTGACGGCGTGCGGCTGGAGGCGGCGGCCTTTACCAATATTACCCGCGACCATCTGGATTATCACCCGACCTTTGGCGATTATTTCGCCGCCAAGGCAGGGTTGTTCGAACGGGTGCTGGGGCGAGGCAAAACCGCGGTGATCAACATGGATGACCCGTTTGGCCAGACCGTCCGCCTGATTGCCGAGGGGCGCGGGCAGCGCGTGATCAGCGTAGGCAAGGAACCGGGCTGTGATTTGCAAATTCTGGGCAACCGTTATGACAGCGAGGGGCAGGACCTGCGCTTTGGCTGGCAGGGCAAGTCTTATACCGCGCGGCTGCGCCTGATCGGCGGATTTCAGGCCGGCAACGCGCTGGTGGCGGCGGGGCTGGCCGTCGCGACGGGGGCCGAACCGCAAGCGGTGTTTGCGGCGCTCGAAATGCTGGAAACCGTGCGCGGGCGCATGCAACTGGCGGCGACGCGGGCCAACGGTGCCTCGGTGTTCGTCGATTACTCGCATACACCGGATTCGCTGAAAACCGCGTTGCAGGCCCTGCGGCTGCATGTGTTTGGCCGCCTGATCGTGGTGTTTGGCGCGGGCGGAGACCGCGACCGTGGCAAGCGCCCGCTGATGGGCGAGGCCGCGGCGCAGAACGCCGATCTGGTGTTTGTTACCGATGACAACCCGCGCTCCGAAGACCCGGCCAGCATCCGCGCGGCGATCATGGCCGCCTGTCCCGACGCGACAGAGGTTGGCGATCGGGCCGAAGCGATCCTGCGCGCCGTCGATGCGCTGCAACCGGGTGATACGCTGCTGATTGCCGGCAAGGGGCACGAAACCGGTCAGGTGATCGGCACCGATGTTTTCGAATTCGACGATACCGAACAGGCCAGCATCGCCGTGGCAGCACTGGACGGGGGCGGGCTGTGACTCCGCTCTGGACATCGGCGCAGGCGATGGCCGCAACCGGTGGCCGCTGCGTGCAGGATTGGCAGGCAAACGGGGTATCCATCGATACCCGCACGTTGAACCCCGGCGATCTGTTCGTGGCGCTTTCGGCCAGCCGCGACGGCCATGACTTCGTTGCCGAGGCGCTGGACAAGGGCGCGGCGGCCGCGCTGGTATCGCACATTCCCGACGGGCTGGAACAGGCGCCGCTGCTGCTGGTGCCCGACGTGCTGCAAGGGTTGGAGGCGCTGGGCATTGCCGCGCGCGCCCGTACAAAGGCAAAGCTGGTGGCGAGCACCGGCTCGGCGGGCACGACCGGCCCCCAGGAAA
>JALXER010000087.1 GCA_027069385.1 Paracoccaceae bacterium | reverse complement strand
CGGTAAAGGGGGCAGGGGCCGAGGTGACAAGCGGCGCGGCAGATGGCATCGGAGCAGCGGGAGCAGCGGCGGAAAACGCAGCTACAAATAATATCGATATCCCCGCTATCTGGTGGATAGCACCGCTGGGGTCGATGGCGGCGTTGCTGTTTGCGTTCATCCTTTATCGCATGGTAATCAACGCCTCGGAAGGCGATGAGGATATGAAGGAAATCGCTTCCCATGTGCGTGAAGGGGCGATGGCCTACCTGCGACGTCAATATAAAATAGTTACCATCTTTTTCATCGTGGTTTCGATTATCCTGTATATCATGGGGCAACTAGGTCTGCAGCATAAACTCGTGTTTATCGCCTTTCTGACAGGTGGTTTTTTCAGCGGTCTGTGCGGTTTTCTGGGTATGAAGACGGCGACGCTGGCGAGTAATCGTACCACCCAGGGGGCCAAGGAAAGCCTGAACCGCGGGTTGCAAATCGCTTTTCGGGCGGGTGCGGTGATGGTGGTCGGTTTCGGTTTGCTCGATATCAGCATGTGGTTTTTGATTCTGGCGAAGGTGGCGCCGGCCTTGATCGACGGTTTTCATATGAGCCTTCCTGAAATAACGGTGGTAATGCTGTGCTTCGGCATGGGGGCCAGCTCGCAGGCGTTGTTTGCCCGTGTGGGCGGCGGCATCTACACCAAGGCGGCAGATGTGGGAGCGGACCTGGTGGGTAAGGTGGAAGCGGGAATACCCGAAGACGATCCGCGTAACCCGGCAACAATCGCAGATAACGTGGGCGATAATGTGGGTGATGTGGCCGGCATGGGAGCGGACCTGTACGAGAGTTATTGCGGTTCGATTCTGGCGACGGCGGCGTTGGGGGTATCGGCGGCGGTATCGCTGGGATTGAAGTCCTATGCCATCAATCTGCTGGCAATGCCGATGGTGCTGGCTGGTGTCGGGATATTTCTCAGTATCCTAGGCATATTCATGGTGCGTACACGGGAAAACGCCTCGATGAAACAACTGATGGGAGCGTTGAACCGGGGGATTTTCGGTTCGAGCTTCGCCATTTTGATAGTGGCCTTTTTCCTGTGCCGGTTTTTGCTGGGTCCTGTTCCCCATATGAGCTGGTTGGGTATATGGGGGGCAATCTGTGTGGGTATGCTGGCAGGTATCGCTATCGGTAAAGCGACGGAATACTATACCAGTTATGATTTTCGTCCGACCCAGAATGTAGCGGAAAACTCCGAGACCGGAGCGGCGACGGTTATTATCGCAGGACTGGCGGAGGGAATGAAATCCACATGGATGTCACTGTTGACTATTACGGTGGCTATCATTCTGGCTTACAGTTTTGCCGGGGGATACCATGAATCGCTGCTGGGACTCTACGGGGTGGGGTTGGCGGCGGTGTCGATGCTGGCGACACTGGGTATTACGCTGGCAACGGACGCTTATGGTCCTATCGCGGATAACGCCGGCGGTAACGCCGAGATGACCCATCAAGACCCCCATGTGCGTCAGCGTACCGACGCGCTGGATTCACTGGGCAATACCACCGCGGCGGTGGGTAAGGGTTTTGCTATCGGCTCGGCGGCATTGACGGCGTTGGCGCTGCTGGCGGCGTATGTAGAGGAAGTGCGTATCGGTCAGATTCGTCAAGGCGAACAAGCGGTGGTGTCGGTCTATGCCGATGCCAAGCAGGATGCCCAGGCGGACGTCGGCAAGATGATATATACCGGTTACGGTAAAATCGGTGCCAAGTCGCAGGTGGGCGTAAAAGAAACCGCTTTCGACTGCTATATGATTCTATCGGGGCCAAAGGACAAACTGGCAGACCATGAGGAATTAAACTACAGTATTGTGGCCACCAATCCGGATACGAATGTTACGACTATCGCGGTGAAGCTGAAGGATGGAACGGCGACGCATTTCGATATTGTTTCAGCGCGCAAGGCGTCGTTACGACAATATATGGCGTTTTATGACGTAACGCTGATGAATCCGAAGGTGCTGGGCGGGCTGTTTTCGGGGGTGCTGCTGGTATTTCTATTCTGTGCGATGACGATGGAAGCTGTCGGCAGAGCCGCCTATGCGATGGTAAAGGAAGTCCGCCGCCAGTTCCGCGAAATCCCCGGCATTATGGAAGGAAAAGCCACACCCGATTATGCTCGATGCGTGGAAATTTCAACCAAGGGAGCACAGAGAGAG
>JALXER010000086.1 GCA_027069385.1 Paracoccaceae bacterium | reverse complement strand
GTCAGGGCCGATTCGTTGACCAGATTGGCCAGATCCGCCCCCGAAAAGCCGGGCGTGCCGCGCGCGATAATGCGCAGGTCCACATCGGGGCCAAGCGGAATTTTGCGCGCGTGGATGTCCAGAATTTTCTTGCGCCCGTTGATATCGGGCAGCGGCACATGGATTTGCCGGTCAAAGCGACCCGGGCGCAGCAGCGCCGGGTCGAGCACATCGGCGCGGTTGGTCGCCGCCAGCAGGATAACGCCTTCATTGGTTTCAAACCCGTCCATTTCTACCAGCAACTGGTTAAGGGTTTGCTCGCGTTCGTCATTGCCCCCGCCATAACCGGCCCCGCGATGGCGACCCACAGCGTCGATCTCGTCGATGAACACGATGCAGGGCGCATTCTTTTTGGCCTGATCGAACATATCGCGCACCCGGCTGGCACCCACGCCGACAAACATTTCAACAAAATCCGACCCCGATATGGCAAAGAACGGTACGCCTGCCTCACCGGCGATTGCCTTGGCGAGCAGGGTTTTACCCGTCCCCGGAGAGCCGACCAGCAGCGCCCCGCGCGGGATTTTACCGCCAAGGCGGCTGAACTTGCCCGGGTCCTGCAGGAATTCAACGATTTCCTCCAGCTCTTCCTTGGCCTCGTCAATGCCGGCCACGTCGGCAAAGGTCACCTTGCCGGCGGCCTCGGTCAGCATCTTGGCGCGCGATTTGCCAAAGCCCATCGCCCCGCCCTTGCCGCCGCCCTGCATCCGGTTCATGAAATAGATCCACGCCCCGATCAGCAACAACACCGGCAGAAATGTCATCAGAATAGCAGAAAGCGCCGATTGTTCCTGCGGGGTTGCGGTAAAAGAAACGCCGTGTTCATCCAGCATCGGGACCAGAATGTCGTTCACACCCTCGGGCTGGACGGTGCGCAACTGGACTCCGCCTTCGGTGCGAAAGGTGATATTCTCGCCATCGATTTCCACGGCCGCGACCTGATCGTTTTCGACCTGTTTCAAAAAGTCGGAATAGTCGGCCACGCCCGAGGCCTGCCCGCCGGTGCCGGAGTTGAAGATATTAAAAAGCGCCACCATCAGGACCAGCAGCACGGCCCAGAATGCGAGATTTTTCGAATTGCCCAACTTATTTCTCCTTGCCCGTGGATCGGGCAGCGTTACCTGTAGCCTACATAATGGCGATGCTCAGGCTTTCAATGCGTCAAAGCTGTCATAAAAGCCTTTTGTGCCGCCTGCAAGCGCGGTTTCCCAACCATTGTGCATATTTGCCAGCGGTGCGGCAATCAATTCCGCGTGACGCCAGACAGACGGAGCGGCCAAAAGCGCCGAATAGGCGTGGCCGGTGGCGCGCCAATCCGGGCATTGCTGCACCCCGTCCTTGCCAAGGGCGCGCAAGCGCAACCCCTTGTCTTGCGGGCCGGAAATCGCCCAGCGGTGATCCCAGCGCGGTGCCAGCGGCACCGGTTGCAACACCGCTGCCGGTTCACGCCCGATGGTCATGGTCGCGGCCGAAACCCGAATTGCGCAGCCGTGCAGGGTTTGCGCAACCGGCGCATCCGCCAGCTTTTGCAGCGCCGCGAAACGGGGGCGATACGGGGCCGAGGCCACCCAGCCCAGCGCCCCCGCCACCAGCCGGTAACGGGTCTCGGGGGGGGCTTGGGCCAACCCGTCAAGATCGATAGAGACCTCGCCCAGCGTATCCACGCGGCAAATCGTGCGGGCCAGTTCGGCGGTAAACCGCTCCAACGCCGAACGGCTGCGGCGCAGATGGGTGGCGGTAGTGGCAAGGCGGCTGGCATCGATACCAAGCGGGGCCAGCAATTCCAGCGCCTTGCGCATCTTGACCCGGTCAAAGCGCGTATCCTCGTTGCTCGGGTCATCGACCCAGCCAACGCCGCGATCGTGCAAAAAGGCGCGCAGGTCGGCGCGGTGCTGGCCCAAAAGCGGCCGGTGCCAGGTGACCCCGTGTGCGCTGACCTTTGGCGCCATTCCGGCCAGCCCGTCCACCCCCGAGCCACGCGCCAGCCGCATCAACACGGTTTCGGCCTGATCCTCCAGCGTATGCCCAAGGGCGATGTGGCGCAGATTCTCCACGCGGGCGCGGGCGCTGATCAAATGACGGCGGGCACCTCGCGCGGATTCCTGAACGTTGCCGGTGATATCCCCGCGCTGCCAACGCAAAATCGTGTCGCCAATGC
>JALXER010000085.1 GCA_027069385.1 Paracoccaceae bacterium | reverse complement strand
GACGCGCACCCCGAGGCGCAACGCCACCCCGCCTGCATCCATACGCGCCCGCAACATGTCGACAATCTGCGTGGCCGAGCCATCGCAAAACAGTTTCCCGCGCGCCTTTTCATGCCAGTCGATACCCGCTGCCTCGACCTCGGCCACGAAATCCTGCGGGGTATAGCGCCCCAGCGCCGATTTGGCAAAATGCCGGTTTCCGGACAGAAAATTGCCCACCCTGGTATCCGTATTGGTGAAATTGCAGCGCCCGCCGCCGGAAATGCGGATTTTCTCTCCGGGTCTTTTGCTGTGATCCAGCACCAGCACCCGACGGCCGCGCGCGCCCGCTACGGCCGCGCACATCATGCCCGCCGCCCCTGCGCCAATCACCACCACGTCGAATTGTTCGGTCAAACCGGCCTCCTGCAACCCTCGCTGTTCTCATGCCTCAATAAAACCCGCCAGACAATTCCCCCGATAAAAATTTTCCCTTGCAGTGCCGTTTTTCCCACACTAAAAGAGCCTCAGTTGGGACGTGGCCTAGTGGTAGGGCAACGCTTTTTGGTAGCGCAGATCGTAGGTTCGAATCCTACCGTCCCAGCCAACGCCGCTTTCAATTGATGCCCGATGGCGCGTGATTGACTGCACGGCGCTGGAATGCTTCTAAAAAGGGGGCTGCCATTTTTGCTCCGGTTACGACACCGTCACCACCGCCCGCTTCGCGCCCTCCGCGCGCGCAAGGTGCTGTTACCCTGGCCGTAAAAACCCGCGCCGGGCAAACGGTGTTGCAGGATCTGGGCCAGTCCGGCTCGCTCAGGGCCTTGTTTCCGCGCCCCGATGGCGCATTCCTTCAATCGGTGCTGATCAATACCGCCGGTGGCGTAACCGGTGGCGACCGGTTCAGCACCAGCATTACCGCCCGCCCCCGCACCCGCCTGAGCATCACCACGCAGGCCGCCGAGCGCATTTATCGCGCCGCAACCGGCGAAACCGCTACGATTGCGAACCGCATTCAGGTGGGCACGCAGGCGCGGGTGAACTGGCTGCCGCAGGAAACCATCCTGTTTCAGGGCTGTGCCCTGCGCAGAACGCTGCATGTTGAACTGGCGCCGGATGCGTCGCTGCTGATGGTCGAACCGCTGGTTTTCGGGCGCAAACTGATGGGGGAGACCCTGACCGATGCCGCGTTTCGCGACCGGATAGAGATCAGCCGCAACGGCCAGCCGCTCTATCTGGATGCGATGGCGCTGCACGGCGATATATCCGCCCGACTGGCACGCGCCCATGTGGCGGGCGGCGCGGGTGCGATGGCCAGTCTGGTTTATGTGGGCAAGGATGCGGGCGCGGCGCTTGACCCGCTGCGCGCCATGATCGGCGATACCGGCGGCGCCAGCCTGATCAGCGACGGCGTTATGGTCTTGCGTCTGCTTGCCCCCGATGGCTATCTTTTACGCAAAACCCTGATTCCGGTCCTTGATCTGCTAAGCAATGACCCCTTACCCCGATGCTGGATGACCTAGATGAACCTGACCCCACGAGAAAAAGACAAACTGCTGATCGCCATGGCCGCCGAGGTCGCCCGCAAGCGGCTGGCGCGTGGCGTGAAACTGAACCACCCCGAGGCCATCGCCCTGATCACCGATTTCGTGGTCGAAGGCGCGCGCGACGGGCGCAGCGTGGCCGAGCTGATGCAGGCCGGTGCCCACGTCATCACCCGCGACCAGTGCATGGAAGGCATCGCCGAAATGATCCCCGACATTCAGGTAGAGGCCACCTTTCCCGATGGCACCAAACTGGTCACCGTCCACACCCCTATCCGCTAAGGAAACGTCATGATCCCCGGAGAAATATTCCCCGCCAAAGGCGACATCACCCTGAATGTCGATGCCCCCGCCACCACGCTTGACGTCGCCAACACCGGCGACCGGCCGGTGCAGGTGGGCAGCCACTACCACTTTGCCGAGGCCAACCCCGCGCTGGATTTCGACCGAGGGGCCGCCCAGGGCATGCGCCTCGACATCCCCGCCGGCACCGCCGTGCGCTTTGAGCCGGGACAGCGGCGGGCGATAACACTGGTACCGTTGGGCGGCGCAAGACGGGTGTTTGGGTTTAACGGGAAGGTGATGGGGGGATTATGAAAGTTTGTTCATTGCCTCACCGCAGCGCCCCCCTCCCGTCCTCCCCCCGCAAGCGAGGGGAGGGGCGATGGGGTCGAGCTTGGCGCGTCCCCTCCCC
>JALXER010000084.1 GCA_027069385.1 Paracoccaceae bacterium | reverse complement strand
GGGTTAAATTGAACCAGGTCACCGAATGGATTGCTGCCATTAATAGAATAAAAATACTGATGAGTTGCCCCACCGGCCCCCATAGCACTGCCAGATAAGCTTCGAAGGCCTCCCGTCCCTGAGATAATCGAAAAACCCCGACAATCAGGATAAAGGCTTGTAAACCGATGAACAGACAGGTTAGCTCGCGGACCATATAACGGATATAACGCCCTTGTCTCATCCACCAGGAAACCGGCATATCGCGGATATAGGGGCGGTTGCTCATGTACCGTCCCCTGTTGTCTGTTTTCTGGAACCAAATTTTCCGGGTATCAGCAGATCCATGAAATAATCAATTGTGCTGGCGATCTTGGTTTGCTGAATTGCGGCTGCAGGATCAACGCTCTTTGGGCAAACTTCGGAACAGGCGCCAACAAAAGTGCATTCCCATATACCGGTATTGCTGGCAACCACATCTTCACGGGCTGATCTGCCCTGATCACGGCTATCGGCATTATAACGATGCGCCAGTGCCAATGCGGCTGGTCCGGCGAACCCTTCATTCAATCCATATTGCGGGCAAACTGAATAGCAGGCCATACAGTTTATACACATGGCAAAGGGTTTGAATTTATTCAGTTGCGCCGAGGACTGACGATAGGTGCCGTCTTCTTCTGCTGTCGGTTGTTTTGGAATCAGATATGGTTTGACGCTTTTAAGCTTGTCCATGAAATCATCAAGCCCAACCATTAAATCGCGCTCAATCGGAAAATTCTGAAGTGGTTCAACCCGAATATAATCCGGTAAGTCACGCAAAAATGCCTTGCAGGACAGCATCGGGGTATCGTTGATGACCATTCCACAACTGCCACAAACCGCCATGTGACATGACCACCGAAAACTCAGGGTCCTATCAAGGTGATCCTTGATATAGTTAAGAGCATCCAACACCACCCATTCTTCCTCACAGGGAACACTATAGGACTGAAATACCGGCTCGGGATCGCTTTCGGGGCGATAGCGTAGAACGTCAAGGCTGACTGTTTTTTTACTCACGTGCCACCCCCATATATCCTCTGCCCCGGTTGGGATTTGGAAATGACAACATCCCGGTAATCAATGCCGGGGGCATTTACACCCTGATAGTGTGCCAGTGTATGTTTGAGGTAGTTTTCATCATCGCGTTCGCAAAAATCGAGCCGTTGATGGGAACCGCGCGATTCACATCGCTGGAGGGCGGAATGCGCCATTGCCTGAGCCACTTCGATCATTGATTTTAGTTCCAGAGCCTGGATCAAGTCGGTGTTGTATACGTTGCTCTTGTCTTCAAGTGCGACCGCATTAAAGCGTTCACGAAGCCGGGCGATGGTCGTGCAGGTTTCATTCAGGCTTTCTGCACTGCGGTAGATACCGGCCCCGCTTTCCATGGCGTCATTCATTTCCCGGCGTAACTGGGCAACACTATCTCCCGTATTTTCGCGCATAAACAAATCAGCAAGACCAGCTTGTGAGGTGTTACGGCTTTCCTTCACCAAGGAAGTATCTGCCGATGAGCTCAAGGCGGTTTGAGCCGCTGCCTGTTTGCCGGCTTCGCGGCCGAAGACCAGACATTCTGTCAATGAATTGGAGCCCAACCTGTTTGACCCATTAATGCTAATGCAGGCGCATTCACCAGCGGCATAAAGACCGCTCAAGGGGGTTTTGGCATGCCGGTCCGTATCAATCCCCCCCATGGTGTAATGGATCACGGGACGAACCGGAACCGGCTCAGTGACCATGTCGACGCCCATATAGCTCCGGGCAAGATCACGAACAAAAGGCAGGCGTTCATTAATCAGGGTTTCCCCCAGATGGCGCATATCCATATAGACGACATCCCCATGCGGCGTCTTGATGGTACGGCCTTTTTGCTGCTCATGCCAAAAAGCTTGCGAGAGAATATCACGCGGTCCAAGTTCCATGGCTTTCTTACGTGGCCACGGGTCGGGTGGTCCAGCCGAGGAAGGTGCTACCGGGAGGGGCATCCTGGTCGAGGAGGAGCAGGGAGAAGTCCCCGACGTCGCTGGCGGCGGCCAGCACCTTGGCGCCGCGCACCGACTCGGTCACCTGCGGCGGGATGCGGGCGCACGAGCCCCCACAGGTGGTGCGGAAGTGGAAGAAGACCTGGGCGGTCTGGGCCACGTCGTCGGAGGCGATGCAGTGGGCGGCGGTGAGCACGTAGGGGCGCTGGGTCCCGGCGACGGTGTCGTTGAGG
>JALXER010000083.1 GCA_027069385.1 Paracoccaceae bacterium | reverse complement strand
GTCCGAACCGAACTGGGCAAAGGCCGCCATCTCGCGATATTGTGCCAGTTCCAGCTTGATCGAGCCAGCCACCGATTTCATTGCGTTGGTCTGGGCCGAAGACCCCACACGCGACACCGACAGGCCGGTATTCACAGCCGGACGGATACCGGCGTTGAACAGCTCGGTTTCAAGGAAGATCTGGCCATCGGTGATCGAGATCACGTTGGTCGGAATAAAGGCCGACACGTCGCCACCCTGGGTTTCGATGATCGGCAGCGCGGTCAGCGAGCCGGAACCGTAATCCTCGTTCAGCTTGGAAGAGCGTTCCAGCAAGCGTGAGTGAAGATAGAACACGTCGCCCGGATAGGCTTCGCGCCCGGGCGGGCGGCGCAGCAGCAGCGACATCTGGCGATAGGCTACGGCCTGTTTGGAAAGGTCATCATAGATGATCAGCGCATGGCGGCCATTGTCGCGGAAATGCTCGGCCATCGCGGTTGCGGCGTAAGGGGCCAAAAACTGCAACGGTGCCGGGTCGGAAGCGGTAGCAGCCACAACAATGGAATAATCCATGGCGCCGTTTTCTTCGAGCTTGCGCACCAACTGGGCCACGGTAGAGCGTTTCTGCCCGATCGCCACGTATACGCAGTAAAGTTTTTTGCTTTCGTCGTCACCGGCAGCCTCGTTATAGGCTTTCTGGTTCAGCACCGTATCCAGCGCCACGGCCGATTTACCGGTTTGACGGTCGCCGATGATCAACTCGCGCTGGCCACGGCCAACGGGGATCAGCGCGTCAACCGATTTCAGACCGGTTGCCATGGGTTCGTGGACCGACTTACGCGGGATAATCCCGGGGGCCTTTACGTCCGAAACCGAGCGTTTCTTGGTTTTGATCGGGCCTTTGCCGTCGATCGGGTTGCCCAGACCGTCCACAACGCGGCCCAGCAATTCGTCACCCACCGGCACGTCCACAATGGCCTTGGTGCGCTTAACGGTGTCGCCTTCCTTGATGTCCCGGTCCGAGCCGAAAATAACAACACCCACGTTGTCGGATTCAAGGTTCAGGGCCATCCCGCGGATACCCCCGGGGAATTCCACCATCTCACCGGCCTGGATATTATCCAGCCCGTAAACGCGGGCGATACCGTCACCGACTGACAGCACGCGCCCGACTTCGGCGACTTCGGCCTCAGCACCAAAATTCTTTATTTGGTCCTTGAGGATCGCAGAGATTTCCGCGGCTTGGATGCTCATTTATCCGACCTCTTTCATTGCATTTTGAAGATTGTTGAGTTTGGAGCGGAGCGAACTGTCAACCATGACAGACCCCACTTTGACGATAAGACCACCGATAATATCCTTGTCGATGGTCACATTGACGGCCACATCTTTGCCGACGCTTTTCTTGAGCGCGGCAGCAAGGGCGGTGCTTTGCTTTTCGGTCAGGGGCTTGGCGGCGACCACCTCGGCCGAGACCTCGCCGCGATCATCGGCGGCCAGCGCCTTGACCTGCGAAATCATCGCCGGAAGCTGGTCCAGACGGCGATTGCCCGCCAGTACCGACAAGGTGTTGCTGACCTCGGCACCCAGCCCCATTTTTTTGGCAACGGCCGCCATTACACCGGCCTGCGCCTCGCGCGAGTAAATCGGCGATGCGATCAGGTCACGCAGGTCGGCGCTGTCATTCAGCGCGCTGGCAAGCGAATCCAGATCGGCCTCTATGGCGGGCAGTTTTTTGCCCTCGCGGGCAATTTCGAACAGCGCGGTTGCATAGCGGCCAGCGGCCCCCGCGGTAATTGATGCTGTAGCAGACACGAACACCCCTTCGATTTATCCTTGTCGACCCGAACGAACCGACGTTGCGCAACAGACCGCGAATTTGCATTCCCGGTGAAATCCGCGCCGTGATAGCAAAGGTGTTCCCGCGTGGCAAGTATGTGATAAAAAAGGTCATATTTGGGTTTTATTGCGTATTATCAAAGCATTAACCCCTTTTCCGCCCTGCCTGCGACGCTATGCACCTGCGTTTTTTCATTTTTTTTCGCGCAATGCCCATAAAAACCGTGCCGAATCTGCCCTCAAGCCCGAACGCCCCCGATAAAACCACCCTTTGCCCCCCGGGCCTGCCTTGCCCTCGGGGGGCGGGGCGTAGACCTATAAACCACACGTCGCCAGCGCGATCCTCGCGATATATCAATGGTTTGGGGCGCGCGGCACAGGGTGGCCCCCTTTGCAAGCGCCCCAAACCATTGATATAT
>JALXER010000082.1 GCA_027069385.1 Paracoccaceae bacterium | reverse complement strand
TAAATACTCTCAGGGGGGAATTGCCCGTTTACGGGCAAGGGGGGCGTGAACGCCCCCGCATGGGGCTTGCCCCATGCCCGGTTGATGAGAGGGGCCGCTTGCGGCTCCCCGAAGAGAC
The DNA here is from genome assembly GCA_027069385.1 of Paracoccaceae bacterium. Classification (GTDB taxonomy): domain Bacteria; phylum Pseudomonadota; class Alphaproteobacteria; order Rhodobacterales; family Rhodobacteraceae; genus UBA3077. The sequence continues at coordinate 2,125 of JALXER010000082.1, read as the reverse complement.
CGGAGGCCCTAGCCGACCACCGAAGGGTTGCGCGTATTCCGTGTTGCCATTTACCCCGTTCCGGCGCTTGACCTTTTGGTCCGCGCGCGCGATGAACAGGCCATGGCACCGGCACCTATTCTGACCCTTTCGGGCACTACCCTTGGCTTTGGCGGCACTCCGCTGTTTCAGGGAATCGACCTTACCGTTCACGCGGGCGAGCATATCTGTCTTGTCGGGCGCAACGGCTCGGGAAAATCGACCCTGCTCAAGGTCATGGCCGGTTTGGTTGCGCCCGATAGTGGCGATCGGTTTGTGCAGCCCGGGGCCTCGGTCGATTACATGGCGCAGGAGCCCGACTTTACCGGCTTTGCGACCCTGTTCGATTTTGCCTGCGCGGGGCTGGACCCGGCCGAGCATTACCGCGTTGAAATCGCCATGGAGGGGATCAAGCTGGATCCGGCCATCCAGTGCAGCGGGGCATCGGGCGGAGAGCGCCGTCGGGCCTCGGTAGCGCGCATCCTTGCGTCGCAGGCCGACCTTTTGCTGCTGGACGAGCCAACCAACCATCTGGATATCGAAGCGATTTCCTGGCTCGAAAACCACCTGTCCACCCTGCGTAAGGGTTTTGTGCTGATCAGTCACGACCGCGCGTTCCTGCGCGCGCTGACCCGTTCCACCCTGTGGATCGACCGGGGCGTGGTGCGCCGGTTGAATGACGGGTTTTCCGCTTTCGAGGACTGGCGCGACAAGGTGTTCGAGGAGGAAGACCAGCAGCGCCACAAGCTTAACCGTCTGATCAAGGCCGAGGCCCGCTGGGCGGTCGAGGGGATTTCGGGGCGGCGCAAACGCAATATGGGTCGGGTGCGACGGCTGCGCGATTTACGGGAACAGCGGTCCAGCCAGATCAAACGCACCGGCACGGCCGCAATGGTGTTTGACGCCGGTCCCAAGTCCGGCCGCATGGTGATCGAGGCCCGTAGCATTGGCAAATCCTATGGTGCGATGCCGATTGTCGAGGATTTCTCGCTGCGGATCATGCGGGGCGAACGCATCGCGCTGGTCGGGCCGAACGGTGTGGGTAAAACCACGTTGCTCAACATGCTGATCGGGGCGGCGAAGCCCGATAGCGGCACGGTCAAGCTTGGCACCAACCTGACGCTGGCGGTGTTTGACCAGAATCGCGCGGCGCTCGACCCCGATCAAAGCTTGTGGGAAGCGTTGACCGAGGATCCGGAACTTGGCGTTTCGGGCAAGAATGATCAGGTGATGGTGCGCGGCGTGCCACGCCATGTGGTCGGATACCTTAAGGACTTCCTGTTTTCCGAAGCGCAGGCCCGCGCGCCGGTGCGCTCGTTATCCGGTGGGGAAAAAGCGCGGCTGCTGCTGGCGCGGATCATGGCAATGGAAAGCAACCTGCTGATTCTGGACGAACCGACCAACGATCTGGATGTGGAAACGCTGGACCTGTTGCAGGAATTGATCGATGACTATGACGGTACGGTGCTGCTGGTCAGCCATGACCGTGACTTTCTGGATCGGGTGGCAACGACTACCGTCGCCATGGAAGGGCGTGGCAATGCGGTGATCTATGCCGGCGGTTGGTCGGATTATTGCGCACAACGCGGCCCTGCAACGGTAGAGGCCCCCAAGGTCAAACCGAAAAAGAAAGCTGCTAAGCCGGTAGAAAAACAGGTGTCGGATGGCCTAAGCTTCAAACAACAACACCGGCTTAAGGAATTGTCGGGCCTGATCGAAACACTGGAAGCCGAGATCGCCAGGTTGGAAGCATTTTTGGCGCAGCCGGATATCTTTTCACGGGAACCGGAAAAGTTTGCCAAGGCCAGCCAAAGCCTCGCCACTCGCCAGCAGGCGTTAAGCGAGGCCGAGGAAGAATGGCTGGAACTGGAAGATATGGCTTGACCAAGGGAAGCTGGAACCGGCGCTCCCGCACGCCAGCCCGTGATTGCTTGCGCAATCAAGGGCTTCTGTTTGGGCCGGGCCGACCTTCGGTCGGCCCCGTTCCGCCCTCGCCTTCGCTCGGGCAGAACGCCATAGGCGGCACCCTTGCCGCTATCCCCTTGCAGGGGTGAATTGGCGCAGCCAAGAGGGGGCAAGGCCCCCGCCCGATGTGCGAAGCACGAGG
>JALXER010000081.1 GCA_027069385.1 Paracoccaceae bacterium | reverse complement strand
AAGAAGAAGGGAATGGGCTTCAGTCTTCCATAAGTACTCTCAGGGGGGAGCGACGCAAGTCGCGAGGGGGCGGAACGCCCCCAAACCGCCCGCAGGGCGGCCCGGCCCAAAGGGAAGCCCATGATTGCGGAACGCAATCAGGGGCTGGACTGCGGGAGGGCTACGGCGCGCTTGAAAGGATATGATCCGCCGCTTTCTCTCCAACCATGATCGAAGGCGCATTCAGGTTGCCATTGGGGATACGCGGAAAGACAGAGCTGTCGGCAAGGCGCAACCGGTCAACCCCGATCACCCGGCAATCCGGATCAACCACCGCACCGATATCTGTGCGTGCTCCCATTCGAGCCGTGCCACAGGGGTGAAAGGCACTCTCGACATTTTCCCGTATGAAACCGTCCAGATCGCCGTCGCTTTGCACCCGCTCACCCGGCTGGATTTCCCGCCCCGCGTAAGGCGCAAACGCTTTTTGCCCGAATATCTGCCTTGTCAGTCGTATGCAGTAGCGAAACTCGGCCCAGTCATCGGCGTGGCTCAGATAATTGAACCGGATTTCGGGTGGCACATCCGGGTCCGCACTGGCCAGTGTCACCGCGCCCCGCGATTTAGAGCGCATCGGCCCGACATGGGCCTGAAACCCGTGGCCTTCGGCCGCTGCTTTGCCGTCATAGCGCACGGCAATGGGTAGAAAGTGGTACTGGATATCAGGATAATCGGCATCGGGGCTGCGCAAAAACGCGGCGCTCTCGAACTGGTTGGACGCCCCCAGCCCACGTTTGCGTACCAGCCACTGTGCCCCGATCAGCGCCTTGGAAAACAGGTTCCAGTGCTTGAACAGAGTGATCGGTTGCAAACAGGCTTGCTGGATATACAGTTCCAGATGGTCTTGCAGGTTTTGCCCGACGCCGGGGCGATCGGCCCGCACCTCTAACCCGTGTTCGGCCAGATGGGCACCCGGGCCGATGCCCGACAGCATCAACAGCTTGGGGGAGTTGATCGAACTGGCTGCGACAATTACTTCGCGCCGCGCGGTGATCACCTCTTCCCTGCCCTTGCGCATCACTTCGACACCAATGGCGCGCCCGTCCTTTATGACGACCTTGCGGGCAAAACAGCGAAGCAAATCGCAGTTGTGCCGCTTGAGCGCCGGCTTCAGATAGGCGTTGGCCACCGACCAGCGCCGCCCCTTCCAGACGGTCATTTCCATCGGGCCGAACCCCTCTTGCTGCGCCCCGTTATAGTCGTCGGTATAGGGGTAGCCAAGCTGCTGCCCCGCCGTCACAAACGCATCATGCAACGGATTGTCGCGCGGTCCGCGTGTGACATGCAGCGGGCCGCTATCTCCGCGCCAGGCAGAGGTGCCGCCGTGCCAGGTCTCCATCCGCTTGAAATAGGGCAACACATCATCGTAGCCCCACCCGGTCGCCCCCTGCGCCGCCCAATGGTCAAAATCCTTCCGGTTACCGCGCACAAAAACCATGCCGTTAATACTGCTGGACCCGCCAATCACCTTGCCCCGCGGAGTCACCAACCGACGCCCGCCTAAATGCGGTTCCGGCTCGGTCTGAAACCCCCAGTCGTAACGTTTCATATTCATCGGATAGGACAGCGCGGCAGGCATCTGGATCAGCGGCCCGAAATCGGAGCCGCCATATTCCAGCACCAGCACCGAATACCTGCCGCTTTCGGACAACCGGTAAGCCATCGCCGCGCCGGCCGACCCCGAACCTATGATGACAAAGTCAGCTTCCATGCTCTGCGCCCGCATCAAGGCCTAACTCGCGCAGGCGATTACCGGAGCAATGGGGGCTAAGCGCTGAAAACCCACCGGCACGCTGCGCAATCCGGTACATATTCACGTCAGGCGCCCCATGCATGCCGATTTTGTCAATTGCATACCAATTAACACTTTGCGGCGAATCGACTCCATCTCCAGTATCAGCATCAGGGCACCCCGGTGTTATACATTACCAGTGAAAAAGAAGGCTAGGCGCGACGGTAGATATCGTCAACCTGATTTACCATACCAGATTTACAAAGATAATAACCCAGAGAATTCAGAGTTGACCCGAACCCAAACCGTGCTCTCCCGCAGTCCAGCCTTGTGTTTGGCAAGCCAAACACAAGGCTTCCCTTTGGGCGGGGCCGCCCTGCGGGCGGTAGGGGGGCGTTCCGCCCCCTCGCGACATGCGTCGCTCCCCCCTGAGAGTATTTATGAAAAATGGAAGTCTATTATCATCTTCTTTTCACAAA
>JALXER010000080.1 GCA_027069385.1 Paracoccaceae bacterium | reverse complement strand
TCTCAGGGGGGAGCGACGCCAAGTCGCGAGGGGGCGGAACGCCCCCCCTGCCGCCCGCAGGGCGGCCCGGCCCAAAGGGAAGCCTTGTGTTTGGCTTGCCAAACACAAGGCTGGACTGCGGGAGCACCTGGTCTATAAACGCAATTCGTGACTTTGATCATGTGCATAGCAACAGCGAACAAGACTTTCGGGTTTCCCAGCGCATTGCTCTGCGCTAGAAGAGAGGTGCGCGCGGCATCATCTGCCCCCAACCGACGTTCAGGGATCAAAGAAATGACCAAACAAGACAACCCCGCCGATCCGTTCAAAAAGGCGCTGGCAGAGGCGACCAAGACCCTCGCCAATGCGCCCGAGTTGAATGTTTCGTTTACGGTTGATCCATCCGGTATTTCCGAAGACAGCGTGCGCCTGCCTCAGGTCACCCGACGCATGACCACTTCGGAAATTCTGCTGGCGCGCGGCACGGCAGATGCCTATGCGATGAAACTGCGTTTCCATTCCGAACCGACCCATCACAAATATGCGCCACAGGGCGATATTGCGCTGGGGCTTTATGAAGCACTGGAAACCGCGCGTTGCGAAGCTCTGGGCGCGCGCGCCCTGCCCGGCACCGCCAAGAACATAGATGCCAAGATCCAGTCCGAGGCTTTGAACGCGGGGTATGACAAGGTGCAGTCGGCGGAAAGCGCACCGCTTGGCGTTACCGCTGGCTATCTGCTGCGCCAGATGATTACCGGGCGTGACCTGCCGGATGCCGCGCAAAACCTGCTCGACCTGCGCCGTGATTTTCTGGGCAATGCCGGTGATACCCTGAACGATATCCTGAATACACTTGATGATCAGGCCGCATTCGCCCGCCTGTCCCGCCAGGTCATCAGCGACCTTGGCTATGGTGACCAACTGGGCGATGACCCGGATCAGGAGGACGAGGATCAGGACGACGAGGCCGAAGAAGACGGCGACGAGGATCAGGACGAACAGGGCGGCGAAGAGCAGGACAGCCAGGAGGACCAGCCCCAGCCCCCCGAAGACGAGCAGGACGAAAACCAGCAACAGGCCGAGGCCTCGCTAGAAGACAGCTCGGACATGGATATGACCGACGAGGCGGATATGAGCGACGGCGACCCCCCCGAAGACACCATGCCCCCGCCGCCGGTTTCGGATGCGGACCCGAATTACGCCGTGTTCACCAGCGATTATGACGAGATCATCAAGGCCGAGGAACTGGCCGAGCCCGCCGAGCTCGAACGCCTGCGGTCCTATCTGGACCAGCAGCTTGAACCACTGAAAAATGCCGTCGGTCGTTTGGCCAACCGCCTGCAACGCCGGCTTCAGGCGCAGCAGAACCGTTCTTGGCATTTCGATCTAGAAGAAGGCATTCTCGACGCGGCAAGACTGGCCCGCGTGGTGGCCAACCCGACCACGCCGCTCAGCTTCAAGCAGGAATCCGAGACCGAATTCAAGGATACGGTCGTAACGCTGCTGATCGACAATTCCGGCTCTATGCGCGGGCGCCCGATCTCGATCGCGGCGATCTGTGCCGATGTGCTGGCCCGCACGCTGGAACGCTGTCAGGTCAAGGTAGAGATACTGGGCTTTACCACCCGCGCCTGGAAAGGCGGACAATCGCGCGAAGCATGGCTAAAGGCCGATCGCCCCGCGATGCCCGGCCGACTCAACGATTTGCGCCATATCATCTATAAGGCCGCCGACGCACCCTGGCGACGCGCCCGCCCCAATCTGGGTCTGATGATGAAAGAGGGCCTGCTCAAGGAAAACATCGATGGCGAGGCGCTGGAATGGGCCTATCGGCGCATGATTGTGCGCTCGGAATCGCGCCGTATCCTTATGGTAATATCCGACGGCGCACCGGTGGATGATTCGACCCTGTCGGTCAACCCGGCCTCGTACCTCGAAAAACACCTTCGCGACGTGATCGAGATGATCGAAACCCGCAAACTGGTAGAATTGATCGCGATCGGCATCGGCCATGACGTCACCCGCTATTATAACCGGGCCGTAACCATTACCGATGTCGAACAACTGGCCGGCGCAATGACCGAGCAACTCGTTGCCCTGTTTGAAAAGGATGCCAAAAAGCGCACCCGCCTCAGCGCCTGATAGCAGCGTTTGCCGAGTATACCCGAGGCACTCCCGCAGTCCAGCTATTGACTGGCTAAAGCCAGCCAACAGCTTCCCTTTGGGCCGGGCCGACCTTCGGTCGGCCCCGGGGGCCAGCCCCCGTACCCCCGTCACATG
>JALXER010000079.1 GCA_027069385.1 Paracoccaceae bacterium | reverse complement strand
CGGGAACCGATTCATTTGTGGCCGGATTCGGGATCAATGAAACGGTCGGCTCGGCCCTGATCTGGCTGCTGCGCGGTCTTTATCTGCTGGGCGTGTTTGGCGGGCTGATCCTGATGGCGATGCTGTCCATCTATTCGTTGCGCACCGCTGCGGGCCGTCTGGTCAGCGCCAGCGGATCGTATGGCGAAACCGTCACCGGTGGCGGTGGCAGCCTGCTGCGCGGCGTGGGTGAAATCGTGCTGTTTGCCCTGCCGTCACTGGTTAACCGCGACACCAAGAAAACCCTGTTCGAGGCAGGCAAGCTGACCATCACCCTGATGTTTATCATTGCCAACGCGCTGTTGCTCAAACATGTGCTGACCGAGGAGCAAATCCCCCAGCAAATCGCCAACGCGATGCTGACCGCCGGTTTCGGCGCGGTGATGTTCCTGGTGATCGTCAACGTGATCCTGCTGCTGGGTGGCCAGTTTATGGAGCCCTCGGGCCTGATCGTGATTGTGGCGCCGCTGGTGTTTCCTATCGCGATCGAGCTGGGCATTGACCCGATCCATCTGGGCATCATCATGGTGGTCAACATGGAGATCGGTATGATCACGCCACCGGTGGGGTTGAACCTGTTCGTGACCTCGGGCGTGGCGGGTATGCCAATGATGCGCGTGGTGCGTGCGGCACTGCCGTGGCTGGGCATCCTGTTCGTCTTTTTGATCATGGTGACCTACATTCCGGAAATCTCTATCTTCCTGCCCAATACCTTTATGGGCCCCGAGATCATCCTGAAATAAACCCACTGGCCAAAACCGTCTTTCACTAAGCACGGTTTTGGCCTATACCTTTGCCAAACCAGACCCGAAACCGGGCAAAAGAGCAGAGGCAAGGCATGACCAAAACCACAAGACGGGCCGTATTGGGTGGCCTGGGTGCGCTGGCACTGGCCGGTGCGGCATCGGCAGAACCGACCATGGCCGACCTGATCGTGGTCTATAAATCCGACCGGCGATTGTACCTGTACGCCGGCAACCGGGTGATTCGCCGCTATCGGATCGATCTGGGCTGGGCCCCCGAAGGCGATAAGGAATACGAGGGCGACGGACGTACCCCCGAGGGCACCTATATTATCGACCGGCGCAATCCGCGCAGCAATTACCACCTTAGCCTTGGCATTTCCTATCCCACTCCGGTGCAGGTGGCCGAAGCCGAGCAGAACGGCGTTGATCCGGGCGGGGATATTTTTATCCATGGCGGGCGAAACCTGATGCGGTTTCGCGACTGGACAGCGGGCTGCATTGCGGTCAACAACCGCGCCATAGAGGAAATCTGGCGGCTGGTGCCCGACGGTACCCCTATTGTGATACGGCCATAGCCACCGGCGGAGTCGCCGCGCCCATATCCTGCACCCACCACAGTTTGCCGTTCGGTTCCTGATACCAGCCAAAGCCGACATGGGTAGCGTCGGGGTGCATCATGGCCTCGCGGGCACGCGGGTCCGAATACCATACCTGAAAAATCGTGACGTTGTCCTCATAGGTTTCGGCCACGTTTTCACCTGTTATCAGCCCGACAAATCCGGCCCGCTCGGCGCGTGCTTGTGGTGACGAGTGATCCGAACCAAAGTTCCACGCCCGTTTTTGTACAGCCATGTCGCGGGCATGGGTCTCGGCCGCCGCAGTCAGTTCGGCCGATAGGGTTACCGGTTGCAAGCCGCGTTCGGCCCGCACCGTATTGATCAGATCCATCTGGTTCAACCGGATCTGGTCAGCCTCGCGCGCGGTGATTCGGTGCACCCCGTTATTGGAGCCGCCCGGAACGGTTTCGCAGGCGGCCAGCACAAACGAGGTCAGAATTAACGCAACAAACAAACGAATCATAAGATTTACCTTGGCTTAGCTGAATTTTTTCCGGTATTAGCCGGAATTCAATCAGGATTCAAATGCCAAGATGGGCATGTGACAGGCTCGTGAATTGAACCTTGTGAAGTTTTGTCCTAAATAGGGGCAAAAAGATGGGAACAAAGCTATGACGATTAAAAAGAATAATCCATTGACCCGTCGCGGGTTTGGTGCCGGGCTGCTGGCTTCGGTCGTTGCTGCGCCGGCGGTTTTGCGTGCGCAATCGCTGGATTCGCCGCTGCCTGATCTGGTGGTTGATCATGTGTATAACACCTTTGTAACCCAGACCTGGCACGGGCATTTTCCAAACCTGCGCAAAGGGGCTATTCTGGTGGATACCAAGGGGCGGGTGCTGCATTTCTGGTCCGAGGACGGCAACACCTATATGATTTTCCCGACCAGTGTCCCCCTGACCGAAGAACTGACCCGTCGTGGCCGCACCCAGATTGTGCGCAAGGTCGTTGGCCCCGAATGGCGGCCAACCCCGAATATGTTGCGCCGCGACCCCGACCTGCCCGCCTATGTCGGCCCCGGCCCGCAAAACCCGCTGGGCACCCATGCGATGTACCTTAGCTGGCAGTTCTACCGGATTCACGGTACTAACGATACGCGCAAGATTGGCCGGCAATCCTCCAACGGCTGTATCGGGCTTTATAACGAGGATATCGCAGTACTGTTTGATCTGGCACAGGTCGGCACGCAGGTTCTGCTGATTTAGCGGAATCCGGCCAAAAGTGATGTAAAAATAGCGCAATTTGGGAAAAAGAGCCGGTTTTTCGGCCGTTTGTTGCCGATTTTGGCCAATTCGGTTGCCATGTCTGGCTGAATTAGTGCTAGAATCGCCCATCAGCCGGTGTTCGACATCCGCTTGAAGAAACTAAAGTTCTAACCAAGTCTTGGAGACAGAAAATGAAAAAACTATTTGCAATGACCGCCGCAGCAATTTCTGCTGGTTCCGCCGCACTGGCCGGTTCGGCAGCTGTTTATGTGGCCCCCGAGGTTACAACCATCGAACCCCCCGCACGCATGGGCGGCTCTGGTGCATGGCTGATCCCGCTGGTTATCGTTGCAGTTCTGGCGCTGGCCCTGACCAGCAACGGTGGCAGCGAAGCCGAAGGCGAAATTGCAAGCGAATAGGCTGCAATAGATCCGATATTCAAAGGCAGGCGTCCGGGTTTCCGGGCGCCTGTTTTTTTATTCGGTGAACGGTTCAAGAATATCGATTTCTATGGTGCCCTGACCTGGCCCGATCCATTGGGCCGACCGCCAGATCCTGCCGGTGCTGTCGGGCAGGTGGACGTTGGTGAATTCCACATCGTCACCTTTGCATTTCTCCAGCATGATACGGGTGTCGATCACGGCATCCAGCAATTCCAGTTCGAAATCCGGCCCCTTGGTAAAGGTGCATTGCACCGAAATAACCTGCCCCGCCGGCCCGTCTCCGGGGATATGGTAATCGCGTGTAACGCCGGCAGGCCAGTTTTCAGGCGGGGTTACCACCGCCACCGGGTCCATCGGGTCACTGCGCACCGCCAGCAGGTCATACCCGATGGCGCGACTGGCGGTGATTAACGAGCCGCGCAGGGTAAAGGTTTGCTGAAGTTGCGAGGCATAGGTGACATAGTCGTCATTGACCGAGCGCGCATACAGCAACACCCCGTGCGTATCATCGCCAACCCGCGCGCGGATAATTGCCAGCCCGGTTTCCTTGATCTTGGCAAAGGTGATGGCGGGTCGCGGTTGGCTTGCCTGTTCTTCGGCCAGTTCCTGCGCCGCGGCACGCTGGCCCGGTTTCAGCTTTTGCCAAATGGCAGATACAATCGGGTTGGTTCCCCCGCCGCTGGAACAGGCCGCCAAAGAGGCCGCCAGCAGCACCGCAATAACCGGTTTCTTCATTGCCAGTACGACCCCCAGCTTTCATTGAGATCAAGCACCGAGTCACCGCGCACAATCGGATAAAGCCGGTTGGAAAGGTTCAACCGCGCCCCGCCGTCTTTGCCATAGCCCGCCAGCGCGATCGATGTCGAGGACCGGCTTTCGAACGGCAAGGTCCAGTCGAACGGAATGGTCAGGGAAATGCCCTTGTCAAAGTTGCCGCTGCCGAAATCGGCAAAGCTGACATCGGTCAGGGTCATATAGGCCGAAACCTCCCAGCCGTTGGTAAAGCGGCGCGACAGCGTCAGGGTTGCCCCCCAGTCCTGCGCCAGATAGCGGCCCACGTCGATCTGGGCCTCCAGCCCCTGAAAACCGGTATTCCAGTAAAGCGAGGCGTGGCCGGTCAGGGTGTCATAGCCCTGAAACCCGAACATGCCGTTAAAGGCGCGTTGTTTGACATAGGCCAGTTCTATGCCTGCGGCCCAGTTGCTGTTGGTCGGGTTCCACAATATCTCGGCATCGACCCCGCCGAACATCCGCTCCAGATAGCCCGCCGAAACACGGCCGTATACCTCGGGGGACAGCTTGAACAGGTAATCCGCCGTCAGCCGGTTCATCACCGGCACCGCATTGTTGTAAAGCCCTGCATCGCTGCGCACATGCGGAATCGGGCTTAGCGAAGGTCCGGCAGAGGAACCGACATTGCCGACAATTTTTTGCGACATGGCCAGATTAAAGCCAAAGCCGCGCGAAAGCCGGTATTGCGCCGAGCCGGCCAACACCAGATCAATCTCGCCAAAGCCGTCGGCATTGAACAGGTTGACCCGCACTTGCGGGGTCAGGGACCATGTGAATTTCGGATAGACGTCGCGCATCCATGTGTTATCGCCCTCGATGTGGAAGGGCGCATCGGTGAATGCAGTCGTGGCAAAGCTGTTAACGCCCGCATCGGGGCGGTCAACCTGGGCTTCCAAATCGGCGCGGTTGATGGTCATGGTGGTGGTGGGCAGGCCGCCCTCTACCAATGTGATGGCAAAGGTTTCGATCGACGGGGGCGTGGACCCGGCCAGCACCCGCGCCAGCCGCCCGACCGCCATGGGAGTGCGGGAATACTTGTTGTTGGTGATATACAGCTCCAACGTGGTGCCGGTGATCCGGCCCTCGTGCACGGTGATGCCGTCTTCGGCCAGCGCTTCGGCCAGCAACTCGACCATCTTGGTGCGAATTTGCGGCCGTGCCGCCCAGCCCACATCGCGCGAATAATCGGACGGGCGCGCGTTGACCGGTGCCGGACCTACGCCCATATCCTGCGGTGTTACCGGCCGGTTGGGGTTGCCGCTGACCGAAATACGGAACCCGAATTCCGAGCCGTAATTGTAATAGGCCCCGATCGATGCCCGGGAGCCAAGCTGGTATTCCAGCCCGAAATTGAACGGGGAGTTATGGACGAAATCACCGAATACCTGCTCGCCGGTATAGGCGTCCGAGGAATACTCGGCCTTGAAAGACAGGTTCTTGATCGGCGTTTGCCATTCCAGTCCGCCAAAGAACGCCGCATCACCGGCGAACAGATTGTCAAAGCTGACCCCCGCACCGGTCATCGGGTCACGTGGCCCGAAAGGTGCGCCAAACGGGTTGTACGACCCCAGCCGCCCCCAGCCGATACCGGCAGTCAGGCGCAGGTTTTCACCGATATGTTTGCTGGCCACCAGATATTCCGCCGAGGTCGGCCCGTTGGAGCCAAGATCGCGAAACCCCAGCGCTATTTCCGGACGAAAATCACCCTCGCGGGCAAGGCGGAATTTCAGGTCCAGCGTGGTGTCGTGAAAGGCAACGCCCGGCGCGGTCCAGTCGTCCAGCGACACAGAGCGCACCGATATTTCGATCCCGGGCAGCAGTTGAAAATCGAAAACCCCGCCGTTCATACTGCCGCTATTGACAAACGACCAGCTGGTTTGCCCATCGGGCAGCATAAAGGCGCTGGGCATGTCGATAATCCCGACCGAGCCATAATTGCCAAACGATGCCATCGGCGGGGGCGCTGCCTGTGTGCCAAGCGCAGTGCCTGCCAGCAGTGCTGCTGTTGCGAATGATCGACCAATTAATGTCATTTTACCCCTCACCGAATCTATCTGGTAAATGAAAAACCTTTCTACCGCGATTCGGTCATGACTGCGAGATGATTCACCCGCGGTCGGCTTTTAACAGCGCAGCCAGCCCCGACTTGTAATCGGGATGCAACAGGTTGACCCCCAGTTCGGCCTTGATTTTTGCGTTGGAAACCTTTTTGGATTCGGCATAGAAACTGCGCGCCATCGGGGTCAGATCGGCAGTTTCAAAGTCCAGCGCCGGTGGCAGCGGCAGGCCAAGCAGGGTGGCGGCGTGGCCGATAACATCCTGGGGCGGCGCGGGATCATTGTCGCAGACATTATAGATGCTGCCCGGATTGGGCCGCGCAATAGACGCCGCAAGGGTTTGCACGATGTCGTCAACGTGGATGCGGCTGAACACCTGATCTTTCTTGATGATCCGCCGCGCTGTTCCGCCGCGCACCTTGGCGAACGGCCCGCGTCCGGGGCCATAAATTCCGGCCAGCCGAAAGATATGCAGGGGCAGGGCGCGGCTGCGATGCAGCGCCTGCCACTGCGATTCGGCATAGACCCGCTGAAACCCGCGTTTGGTCGCCGGAGCCAGCGGCGTGTTCTCATCAACCCAGCCGCCGCCATGGTCGCCATAAACGCCGGTGGTCGAAAGATACCCCACCCAGTCAAACCGGCTATCCGCCACCGCTTTTGCCATTTGTGCCAGCAGCGGGTCTCCGTTTGCGTCGGGCGCGGCGCAGATCAGCAAATGGCTGGCGCGGTTCAGGGCCTCGTCCAGCGGCTCTCCGGGCCAGCGGATCAGGCCGTTACCACCCTCGCGCGTGGTGCCCGCCACCTGCCAGCCCTCGGCCCGCATATGGTCGCCAAACCGCGAACCGGTATAGCCGTGGCCGATGATCAGCAAATTACCCATCCAGTTCCCCTATGGCCCAGCGTGCCGCATCGGCAACCGCATCATCCGCATCACCGGTGAGTGCCCGTGCTGCGGGAATCAGCGCCGTATCGCCCGAATTGCCAATGGCGTACAGCACGTTGCGCACAAACCGGTCGCGCCCCACCCGCTTGATCGGAGAACCGGCGAACACCTCGCGGAAATCCGCGTCATTCAGAGCCGCAAGATGCGACAGCTTGGGGCAGCGCAATTCGATACGCGCCCAGTAATTTGCATCATGCGAAACCTGCGCGAATTTGTTCCACGGGCAGACGGCCAGACAATCGTCGCAGCCATAAATCCGGTTGCCCAATTGCGGGCGCAGCGCCGGGTCAACGGGGCCACTATGTTCGATGGTCAGGTAGGAAATGCAGCGGCGCGGGTCCAGCCGGTAGGGCGCAATAAACGCATCGGTCGGGCAGGCGTCAAGGCAGGCATGGCAATTGCCGCAATGGTCCGGCTCGGGGGGGTCTTTGGGCAGGTCAAGCGTGGTGAAAATGGCCCCCAGAAAAAACCAGTTGCCCAGCCGCCGACTGACCAGATTGGTATGTTTGCCCTGCCAGCCCAGCCCCGCCGCCTGCGCCAGCGGCTTTTCCATCACCGGTGCGGTATCGACAAAAACCTTGACCTCGCATGGTTGCTGCTCGATCAGCCAGCGTGCCAGCCGTTTAAGCCGTTTTTTGACCGGCGTGTGATAGTCGCGATTGCGCGCATAAACCGAGATCGACCCGCGGTCTCGCATGTTCAACAGCGCCAGCGGGTCCTGATCGGGGCCATAGTTCTCGGCCAGCATGATCACCGATTTTGCTTGGGGCCACAGGTCGGACGGGCTGCCGCGCCAGTGCATACGCTCGGCCATCCAGCCCATTTGCCCGTGCAGCCCCGCATCGACATAGCGCGCCAGCCGGTCGGCGGTTTGAGGTGCGGCATCGGGCGCACAAATGCCCATATCGGAAAACCCGACTTCCAGCGCCTGCGCGCGCAATCGCGTCGCCAGCGCCTGCATCTAGAAATCCAGATCGGTGTAATGGTCGGGGGGAACAAAGCCGGATAACTGGTCGGAAAGCAGCGAGCGGAAGGCCGGACGCGATTTGATCCGGGCGTACCACTCCTTGACGTTCTTGTTGCGCAGCCAGTCGATATCGTTGACGTAATCCAGACTGCTGAAATGGGCCGCGGCGGTGAAATCGGCGATGGTCATCATGTTGCCGGCCAGCCAGTCGCGTTTTTCCAGTAGCCAGCCCATGTAATCGATGTGATATTTGATATTCTTGCTGCCCGCCTGAATCTTGCGGCTGTCCGGATAACCGGTGCCCTCCAGCTTTTTGTTGACCCGTTCATAAAGCAGGTTTGCCGTGACCTCGTGGTGGAACTTGTCGTCGAACCAGTTCATCAGACGGCGCGCCTCGACGCGCGCCTCGGCGCCGCGCGGCAAAAGCGGCGGTTCGGGGACGGTTTCCTCCAGATACTCGAAAATAGCCGAGGATTCCGCCAGGATCAGCCCGTTCATCCGCAACATCGGCACCTTGCCCGCCGGGTTGAGCCGCAGAAAGTCGAGGTTCTTTTCCCAGACCTTTTCCTCTATCAACTGCACCTCGATCCTTTTTTCGGCCAGAACCAGACGGATCTTGCGGCAGAAAGGCGATAGGGGCTGATGATAAAGTCGGTGCATCGGGGAATCCACGGTTAGGGTTCCCCCTTTTTGCCGCGCCATAGCGCAGGTTTCAAGGGGAAGCTGCACCCAAACCCCCGCTTTGGCCGGTTATTGCCGCGATCGATACCCCTCTGGCCCCTCTGCGCCCTCGGGGAGCCTAAAGGCCCCCCCTCTGCCACAGAGCCTTCCCGAGCGGGAAGGGCGGCTTTGAAGCAAGCTTCAAAGCCGGTTGCGACACCATGGCCTCACTGCGTTCGGTTCTGGAGCTACCCGACGGCAGCACCCGGATTTGCAGACGCTGTGCCGTATAAGGGTTTTTGCCATTCTGGCAAAAGGGGTGTCGCCTGGAACCATTGGGGGGTACGCGCATTTATGCGCGAGGGGGGCTGTGGCCCCCCTTCTTGCCGAACGAAGTGAGGCCATGGTGTCGCAACGCGTTTTGAAACTTGTTTCAAAATGCCCCTTCTTCGCGGAACGGTGGGGTATCAGGCGATGGCTTCGGCCTCGGTGTCCGACAGGGGTTGGGGCAGGCGCGAGAGCATTTCCTTGGGGCAGATTTGCTTGAAATGCTTGCGCACCCGGTCCCAGTTGCGGATCAGTTCGGTGCCCAGCGGGCTGCCGGTTTCCTTGACGTGGCGTTCAATCAGATAGACTAGCTCGGATTCCCAATAGGCCGATTCCAGCCCTTGCATCACCACGTTTTCGGGGTTCAGGCGGGTTTTCAACTCGTTATCGGGGTCATAGACATAGGCCATGCCGCCGGTCATACCGGCCCCGAAATTATCGCCGATCCGGCCCAGTATCACCGCAACGCCGCCGGTCATGTATTCGCACCCGTTCGAGCCACAGCCCTCGACCACCACGCGCGCGCCGGAATTGCGTACGCAGAACCGCTCGCCGGCGCGGCCATTGGCAAACAGCGTTCCCGCGGTGGCGCCATAGAGCACCGTATTGCCGATAATCGTGTTCTCGTGCGCGGTCAGTTTGCATTCGCGCGGCGGGCGCAGCACGATCATGCCCCCCGACAGGCCCTTGCCGACATAGTCATTCGCATCGCCGATCACTTCTATTTTCAGCCCCGGCACCGCAAAAGCCCCGAGCGCCTGCCCCGCAGAGCCGGTCAGCTTGATCGACAGGTGGTTTTCCTGCAAATCGTTGTTCATGCCGAACTTCTGCACAATATGGCTGGAAACCCGTGTGCCGATGGTGCGCAGGGTGTTTTGCACTGCATAGGAAAGCTGCATCTTTTCGCGGTCCTTGAAGAACGGCTTGGCGTCGCGCATAATCAGCTTGTCGAGCGTATGGGGCACCTTCTGGCGTTCGCGTTCACGGTCGTATTCGATCGCGTGGCCCTCATCGACGCTGATAATCATCGGGTTCAGGTCCAGATCATCCAGATGGGCCGCGCCACGGCTGACCTGGGTCAGCAAATCGGCCCGCCCGATCACCTCGTCCAGAGAACGCGCCCCGATGCTGGCCAGCACCTCGCGGATTTCCTGCGCATAAAAGGTAATCAGGTTGACCACCTTGTCCGCGGTTCCGGCAAATTTCTTGCGCAGGTCCTCGTCCTGCACGCAAATGCCCACTGGGCAGGTGTTGCTTTGGCACTGGCGCACCATGATGCAGCCCATGGCGATCAGGGCGGCGGTGCCGACGCCGAATTCCTCGGCCCCCATCATCGCGGCAATCACGATATCGCGTCCGGTGCGCAGGCCGCCATCGGTGCGCAGGGTTACCCGTCCGCGCAGGTCGTTCATCGCCAGCACCTGATGGGCTTCGGTCAGGCCCATTTCCCATGGCAGGCCCACATATTTGATCGAGGTCGCCGGGCTGGCCCCCGTGCCGCCATTATGCCCCGATATCAGAATCACGTCGGCCTTGGCCTTGGCCACACCGGCGGCAATGGTGCCCACACCCGATTGCGCCACCAGCTTGACGCAGATCTTGGCGCGCGGGTTGATCTGTTTCAGGTCGTAAATCAGCTGGGCCAGATCCTCGATACTATAGATATCGTGGTGCGGCGGCGGAGAAATCAACGTCACGCCCTCGGTCGAGTGCCGCAGCCGTGCGATCAGCGCGTTGACCTTGATACCGGGCAATTGCCCGCCCTCGCCGGGCTTGGCGCCTTGCGCCACCTTGATCTCGATCTCTTCGCACTGGTTCAGGTATTCCGCCGTCACGCCAAACCGCCCCGAGGCCACCTGTTTGATCTTGGCACTGGGGTTGTCGCCGTTGGGTTCGGGGGTGAAATGGGCCGGATCCTCGCCACCCTCGCCCGAGTTCGACTTGGCCCCGATGCGGTTCATGGCGATATTCAGGGTTTTGTGAGCCTCGGGGGACAGTGCGCCAAGGCTCATGCCCGGGGTGACAAACCGCTTGCGAATGGCAGTGATGCTTTCGACCTGCTCCAGTGGCACCGGCGTTACGTCGGCCTTGAAATCCAGCAGGTCGCGCAGATGGATGGGCGGTGCCGCGCGCATCAGGGCGCTGAACTGTTTCCAGGTGTCATAGGAATTCTGCTCGCAGGCCAATTGCAGCAGCTTCATGTTGTTGGCACCCCATGCGTGGGTCTCGCCGCTGGCACGGGATTTGTAAAACCCGCCGATTGACAGCACGTCCTGCTGGCCCTGCCAGCCTTTGGCGTGGACCGTCGATATTTTTTGCTGGATGCCCTGCACGCCAATGCCCGAAATACGGCTGATCATACCCGGGAAGTATTCTGCCACCATAGAACGCGACAGGCCCACGGCCTCGAAATTCAGGCCACCGCGATACGAGGAAATCACCGAAATTCCCATTTTCGACATCACCTTGAGCAACCCCTGATCAATCGCCTCGCGGTAGCGGCGGATCGCGTCGAGTTTGGAGCATTCCAGCAAGCCGCGTTCAACCCGGTCCACCAGCGAATCCTCGGCCAGATAGGCGTTAACGGTGGTTGCCCCGCATCCGATCAGCACGGCAAAATAATGCGGGTCAAAGCATTCGGCAGCGCGCACATTGATGCTGGTAAAGGTGCGCAAACCCTTTTGCGTCAGCCAGCTATGCACGGCCGAAGTGGCCAGAATCATCGGCATGGGCACCTTGTCGGGGCCTTGGTGCTCGTCGGTCAGGATCAGGTGGGTTGCGCCGGCGCGCACCGCTTCCTCGGCTTCCTGACGGATACGGGTCAACCCCTTGCGCAGCGCATTCGGGCCGGCATCGGCGGCAAAGGTGCAGTCGATCCATTTGGCGCTGTCGCCGAAATGCCGGACCAGCGCGGTAAAGCGGGCGTTGGAAACAAACGGACTTTCGAGCATCACGATTTCGGTCTGGGCGCTGGACTGGTCCAGCACGTTTTTCAGGTTGCCGAAACGGGTTTTCAGGCTCATCACCCGATATTCCCGCAGGCTGTCAATCGGCGGGTTGGTCACCTGACTGAAATTCTGCCTGAAGAAATGGCTAAGCGGCCGGTATTTTTTCGACAGGACCGCGCTGGGGGTGTCATCACCCATAGAGGCCAGCGCCTCTTTGGCGTCCTCGGCCATCGGGTGCAATACCTGCTCCAGATCCTCCAACGAATAGCCCGCGGCAATCTGGCGGGTGCGCAACTCGGCACCGGTGAACATCGGAACCGGTTCTACCGGCGTGGTTTCCTCGTCCAGATTGGTGATTTTGCCCGCCCATTCGCCAAACGGGCGGCTGTCGGCCAGCATGTCCTTTAGCGGGCGGTCGTGCCAGATCTTGCCCTGTTCCATATCGACCGCCAGCATCTGGCCGGGGCCAAGCGCACCTTTTTCAATGATGTTCATATCATCGACCGGTACCATGCCCGCCTCGGAACCGGCAATCACCAGCCCGTCATCGGTCACCACATAGCGCATGGGCCGCAGGCCGTTGCGGTCAAGCCCCGCCACCACCCAGCGCCCGTCCGAGATGGCCAGCGCTGCCGGACCGTCCCACGGTTCCATAACCGAGTTGCAATAGGCGTACATATCCTGCCACGCCTGCGGAATGGCGGTGGCCATGTTCGACCAGCTTTCGGGCACCAGCATGGTTTTGGCCATCGGAGCGATCCGCCCGCCGCGCACCATCATTTCGAACACCGCATCCAGCGCCGCCGAATCTGAAGACCCCTGCGCGATGATCGGCTTGATATCCTCGGCCATGTCGCCAAAGCTGCTGGAGGCCATGCGGATTTCGTGGCTTTTCATCCAGTTGATATTGCCCTTGATCGTGTTGATCTCGCCGTTATGGGCCAACATGCGGAACGGCTGCGCCAGCCACCATTGCGGAAAGGTGTTGGTCGAATAGCGCTGGTGATACACCGCATAGGCCGAGGTAAAACGTTCGTCCTTGAGATCGGGATAAAACGCCGAAACCTGTTCGGCCAGCATCATCCCCTTATACACGATCGACCGGCAGGATAGCGAGCACACATAGAACCCGTTTATCCCCGTAGCGGCCTTTTCAATGCGCCGACGGATCACATACAGGTCGCGCTCAAAGGTTTCCTCGTCAACGCCCCTGGTGTTGGAAATCAGAATTTGTTCGACCTCGGGGCGGGTGGCGTTGGCCTTTTCGCCAAGGCAGGAAATATCGACCGGCACATGGCGCCAGCCATAGATGTAATACCCCATGCGCAGCACTTCGGTTTCAACGATGGTGCGGCTTGCCTCTTGCGCGCTAAAATCGGTGCGGGGCAGAAAGACCATGCCCACGGCCAGCAATTCGTTATCGGGTTCGTGGCCGGTCCGCTTGATCTGTTCCTGAAAGAACCGCACCGGAATTTGCAGCAATATGCCCGCGCCGTCACCGGTTTTGCCATCCGCATCCACCGCGCCGCGATGCCAGACCGCCGACAGGGCCGCAATGCCGTTTTCCACCACCGAGCGCCGCGGCTTGCCGTCCGAGGCCACCACCAGACCAACCCCGCAAGCCGCCTTTTCATCAGCCTCGCGATACATGCCGTTCTCGTTCAGCGCTGCCCGCCGGGCCTCTTGCGCCTTTACCCATTTCTGGTCAAATTTGGTCATGGTTCACTCCTTGGGGGCATACATGGCGAAAACCTCTTCGCCTGTCATCGTGTTGCGTTCACCTGCAAATTCGACCACGTCGGCCTTTTCATCGGTGAATATTTCTCTGATCATTTTCAGGCCGCTGGTATCATCCAGCAGCCCGATAGGCATGTGATAGGTGCCCTGTTCTGGCCCGTTCGCCGTCACCCGATACCACAACCCCGCGCCGCATTTATCGCACCACGCCCGCTCGGCCCAGTCCGAGGACTGAAAGCGGCGGATATGTTCGGTGCCGGTGAATGTGATGGTGTCGGCAGGGATGGTCAGCCCCAACAGAGCCGCCCCCGCCCAGCGCTGGCACATTTTGCAATGGCAGGTGCCAAATTCGGGGTTGAGGTTTTCCACCTCGAACGTCACTGCGCCACACAGGCATTTTCCGGTTCGTTTATCCATCGGCCAGTTTCCCTTGTAAAATTTCGCCAAGTCCCGCACCATTCGATTCCTGGATGTTCGATATCACCGGTCTCAACAGCCCGGCGCTTTTCAGAAACGCGGCCACGTTGTGACCGCAGTTCAAAAGGGTAAAACGCTTGATGCGTGGGGTAGGGGGCAGCAGCGCTGCCTGTGCGATATCGCCTGTGCTATCGGCCCCGAAAAACAGGAACAGCCTGGCAGAGCAGGCATGAATAGACGACTCCAGAGAGCGCGGCAAAGCCTCTCCGAACCGGGGGCGTCCGGTGCTCCATCGGGTTTCGTTCAGCACATCGGGATGCATGGAGATTTGCGGGGCAAAGGCAATAACGGTACTTAGCGGTAGATGCGCGGCGAACAGAATGGCCCCGTAACCGCCCATGGAATTGCCGATAGCGGTGACTTTGCTGATTTTATGACCGGTTATGAAGGACTTTACGCTATTCACGATCTCACCAACCAGCCGCGCGCTGGAATACCACATGCGTTTCAGATCGCTGATAAACAACACATGATTGCGCGCATTATCCGAGGCCGAACCGATGAATTCGTCAAGCGGCACTCCGCCCAGACCATGCTGGATGCCGGTAAAAGCCAGCACCAGATGGCGGCTTGCGCCCGGTAGCCACCGGATCAGCAGGTCGTCGTTCCGGACAAGTACGGCAGGGCGGGTCATAGCGTGCGCTCGATAGTTTCGATGATTTTGGCTACGGCTTCGGAATCCAGTTCTTCCACCCCTTCGGGGGGCAGGTTGGTATGGTCTTTCAGGTCCGAAAACGTGACGCTTGACGGCGTTAGGCCGGTGCGGTCATCCAGTAACCCCACGGGGATGCTGGTTTTGCCCACATACGGTCCGGCGACCATGCGCCACCAGATCCCCGAGCCACATTTCTTGCAAAAAGCGCGTTCCGCAAAGGCAGAGGTTTTCAGGATGCCGATATGCGAACGGCCCTCGATTTCCAGCCCTTCGGTCGGAACCGTTACCCCCCGGTATGGCCCGCCGCCCCAGCGTTGGCACATGTCGCAATAGCAGGTGGAAAAGGTGTCCTCCATCCCGCGCGCGGTAAAACGCACCGCGCCACAAAGGCAATGTCCGGTGCGGTCTGTCATTGGGCGGCTACCTGTGCCCGGGCATCCAGATCGTCGGCTATGCTGGCGGCGGCCTCGCGCCCGTCCTTGATGGCCCAGACAACAAGGCTGGCCCCGCGCACGATATCGCCCACGGCGTAAACGCCCGGCAGGCTGGTGGCGTGGATTTTGTGGTTGGCCTTGATGGTGGTCCAGTCGGTGGTTTCAAGCTCGGGCGTGGCCCATAGCTCGGGCAGGTTTTCAGGGGTGAACCCGAGCGCCAGAATCACCAGATCGGCGGGTTCGGTATAATCCGCATCCTCGATTTCCTCGGGCGCACGGCGACCCGAAGCATCGGGCGCGCCAAGGCGCATCTTTGCCACGCGAACCCCCGTCACTTGGCCCTCTCCGGTAAAGGCTTTGGGGGCGCGCAGCCAGTTGAACTCGACGCCTTCTTCCTCGGCATTCTGGGTTTCGCGCATAGAGCCGGGCATGTTGGCGCGGTCGCGACGATAAAGGCATTTCACGCTTTCAGCGCCTTGCCGGATGGCGGTCCGCACACAATCCATCGCCGTATCGCCGCCGCCGATCACCACCACCTTTTTGCCCTTGGCGTTCAGGGCCTCGGCCTCGACCGGATCACCGAAATTCAGGTGGTTCGACGTGGTCAGGAAATCGAGCGCCTGCACGATGCCCGACAGGCCCGAGCCGGGCGCATCCAGCCCGCGCTTTTTGTAAACCCCCGTTGCGATCAGCACCGCATCATGTTTTTCGCGCAAGGTGTCAAAGCCGATATCGACGCCCACATTGCAATTATTCACCATTTCAACACCGGCATCGACAAGCTGTTGTACCCGCCGCAAAACCACGTCTTTTTCCAGCTTGAACCCCGGAATCCCATAGGTCAGCAACCCGCCGGCCCGATCATTGCGGTCATAGACCGTTACGCCAAACCCCTGCCTGCGCAGCGCATCGGCCGCGGCCAGCCCGCCCGGGCCAGCCCCGATAATCCCGATGCTTTCGGGCCGGTCCTGCGCCGGGCTGGCCGGTTTGACCCAGCCCTGCTCCCATGCGGTATCGGTTAGGTATTTTTCGACCGCGCCGATGGTTACCGTGCCATGGCCCGATTGCTCGATCACACAATTGCCCTCGCACAGCCGGTCTTGCGGGCAGATCCGGCCGCAGATTTCGGGAAAGGTATTGGTGGACTGGCTGATCTCGTAAGCCTCTTGCAGGCGCCCCGTCGCGGTCAGGCGCAGCCAGTCGGGGATGTTGTTGTGCAGCGGGCAATGGGCCTGACAAAACGGCACCCCGCATTGCGAGCACCGCGAGGCCTGCTCAGCCGCCTTGGCGGCAGCAAACTCGGCATAGATCTCGTGATAGTCGCCGGTTCGTTTTGCCGCATCGCGTTTTGCCGGCATGTCCCTGTCGAGGTTGACAAATTTCAACATGGGTTGCTTGGCCATTTTATGCTCCTCAGGACTGTGTCTGGCGTTTCTAACCGATGTGTATTCGATAAGAAAGACAGCAATACTTACCTAAAAGAGCAATTTGCAAGCAAAAAATAGCACTGGCCGAAAAAATTTGTGATATTAGGTCAGGAAGCAATACCTAACCATGTAGATTTCGGGCCGAACTGGTCAGGTCGGTAAACTGCCCTTCGGGGCGGAACCGGTAAAGATAGCTGTCGAGCACCGCATCCATGGCCGTTGCCTGCACCCCGAGATCGGCGAGCGTTTTGGCCCCGTCGGCCACTTTGTTATCGGTCTCCAGCTGTTTGATCTGGTCCCGCGTAACCACCAACGGCACAATCCCCAGCGTCCACTTGTGCCACAGTTCAAAGAAAAAGGCGTTGATTCGCGCCAGACCTACCGGCATGTCGATAATCCAGCGATCCCGCCGGATCACCCCGAGCATACGCTTCATCAGGGCCAACAGGCTTTCCACATCCGGCCCGCCCAACTCGTAAACGCCGCTGGCATCCCCAAGCACCGCATGTTCAACCGCCGCCGCAACGTCATCAACGTAAACCGGTTGCAGCTTTGTCGCGCCATGGACAATCGGCAAAACCGGATAATAGCGCGCCATGGTACCGAATTTATTGAAAAAGCTGTCTTCGGGGCCAAACAGCACCGACGGGCGCAGAATGACCGCGCCGGGAAAGGCGGATTTAACCGCATCCTCGCCACCGGCCTTGGAGCGCAGATAGGCGCTCGCACTACTCGAATCGGCCCCTAGCGCGGAAACATGCACCAGCTTGCGCACCCCTTCCTGACGCGACAGTTTGGCAATGCGCCGCGCTGCCTCGTTATGCACAACGTTGAATTGCTGCTTGCCCGATTCGGACAGAATGCCCACGCAGTTGATCACCGCATCGGCCCCTTTGATGGCGGCACGGGTCGAATTCGCATCGCGGATATTGGCCAGAACCGTGACCACCTGCCCGACTTCACCGTAGGGCTGCACGAAAATAGCCTCGTTGGGGCGTCGCACCGCAACCCGCACCCGCCAACCGGCCTGCGCCATGCGCTGCGTTACATACCGACCCAGAAAACCGGAGCCGCCAAATATTGTTACCAGAGGGAGAGTGTTAGCCATGAGCGCATGTCCTTGATCATCGTTCCCGCCCTAAATACCGTGCCATAAGCGCCGCCACAAGGATCATTTCAAAGAAAGTCGAAAACGTCGTTGACACGCCCGCATCCGCACGCTAAATCCGCTCCACCACCTGCCCAGGTGGCGGAATTGGTAGACGCGCTGGCTTCAGGTGCCAGTGTCCTTTTGGACGTGGAAGTTCGAGTCTTCTCCTGGGCACCATCCATTCCTGACCCTAGCGCCGAAGCCCGTGGCCGACGGGGCAATCGGCGCGGCCCTCGGGCGTCAGCAGTTCCTGACGCGAATCTTCCAGCACCAGACAGGACAGGTGCCGCCCGAAAACCGCGCCGGTATCGACGTCAATCCGGTTGCCGTGGTTTTCGACCTGTTTCACCGGAGAGTGGCCGTGGACTATGATCGCGCCAAAATCGCCCTGCCATGATAAAAACGGTTCGCGAATCCAGATCTGGTCGATTTCCTGCTGGGCGTCCAGCGCCCGTTCGGGGTGGACTCCGGCGTGGACAAAGTAATAGCCGCCGATCCGGAAGCCGCGCTCGCAGCTTTGCAGGAAATCGCGGTGCGTTTGCGGGATGGCGGCAAGAAAGGCGTCGCGGGCGGGTATCGGGTCGGCCTCGGTCGCGTCGGGCACACCATAGGCGCGCAGGGTTTGCGCCCCGCCCATCCGCTCGTGCAGCCAGTGGAGCATGCGGCCGTTTAGGTTGGTCGGGTCGTTCAGGAACAGTTCGATATAGGCATCGTGATTGCCATAAAGAAAACGCGCGGGCAGGGCGGCGTCGCGCGCCTGTATCAACGCTTCGATCACCGCGCGGCTGTCGGGACCGCGGTCGATATAGTCGCCAAGATAGACCACCAGCGGATCGGGGTGGGGAGATGCGGCAAGGTCGGCAGCAATGCGGGCCTGCATGGCGCGCAGGTCATCGATACAGCCGTGGATATCGCCGATAGCATAGATGCGTTTGGCGTTGGTTTTGCTCAACTCAACCTCCGAATTGCAGGGCGAACAGGTCGGCATAGATGCCGCCGCGTTCAAGTAGCTGGTCATGGGTGCCGGTCTGCACAATGCGCCCGTGATCCAGCACCACGATCAGGTCGGCGTCGCGGATAGTGGCAAGGCGGTGGGCAATCACCAGCGTGGTACGGCCACGCGAAAGCGTATCCAGCGCCTCGCGAATGGCGGCCTCGGATTCCGCGTCCAGCGCCGAGGTCGGCTCGTCCAGCAGCAGGATCGGCGCATCGCGCAGGATAGCGCGGGCAATCGACAGGCGCTGCTTTTGCCCCCCCGAGAGCGCGCTGCCCGCCGCGTCGATCCGGGTGTCATAGCCTTGGGGCAGGCCGGTGATAAACGCGTCAATTGCGGCGGCCTTGGCGGCGGCCCTGATCTGCCTCGGTCCGGCATCCTGCCGCCCGAAGCCGATATTCTGCCCGATGGTGCCGCTAAGCAGGATAGAGTCCTGACTGACCAGCGCCATTTGCTCGCGCAGCGATTTCTGCGTGACCGAGCGGATATCGGTGCCGTCCAGCAATACCGCGCCTTCGCTGACATCGTAAAGCCGCGGCAGCAGGTTGAAGATGGTCGATTTCCCCGCACCCGAGCGCCCGACAAAGGCCACGGTCTGACCGGCGCGGATATCCAGATCAAACCCTTGCAGGGCCGTAGTGCCGTCAGGATAGGCAAAGCCCACATGGTCAAACCGGATCGCACCGGTGCCGCGCGGCAAGGTCTGCGCGTCGGGCGCGTCGGTGATGGTGGTTTCCATGTCCAGCACCTCGAACACCCGATCCAGCGCCGCCTCGCCCTGTTTGACCATGGCAAAGGTAACGCCCATATTGCGCGCCGGTTGCGAGACCACGCCCAGTCCGGTCATCAGCCCCATGAAATTCGCCAGCGTGGTTGCCCCATGTGACAGGCGCCACGCGACAATGGCCAGCAGCACCGCGATGGCGGCGCCCGACAGGATCTCCATAATCGGGGCGATGCGCGATTCAAGGCGCACCAGTTGCACCTTGAGCGCCAGCAGGGTGTCGAACACGGTTCGGGCATTGTCGGACAAGTAGGATTCAAGCTGATAGGTGCGCGCCATGCGGATGCCGCCAAGGGCCTCGGACACGTCGCCGGTCATGCTGGCCAGATCATCCTGGGTCGAGCGTGAAACCTTGTGCAGCTTGGCCCCGATCCGGTTGACCGGCAGCACCGCCAGCGAAAATACCGCCACCAGCGCCAGACAGGTTACCCAGTCGATGGTCAGCATGACCACCACCGTTGCCACCACGATCAGCGCCGACATTACCCCCTTGAAGATTTGCAGCACCGAGGTGCGCACCAGAAAGATATCAGCGGTAAAACGGGTGGCGATCGCGGTGGGGGATTCCTGCTGCAAATGGGCCAGATCGGCAAAGATCAGCTTTTTGTGCATGGCCTTTTGCAGGTCGGTTTCGGCGTTGACAAGGGCGATGCCGGTGCGGGTCTGGAAAAAATAGGTGCCAAGCCCCTTGGAGACGGTCAGCACCAGCACCAGCAGCGGCCCCCACCAGATCACATCGGGGTTGGCGGTTTCAAAGCCGTCAATAATCCACTGGATTCCCTTGGCATAGGCCGCCGAGGCCAGCGCTCCGACCAGCATCGCCAACAGGCCAATGGCCAGCATGGCGCGATAGGGGCGCAGCCATTGCCGCCACAGCCGCCTGTATGGACCTTTGGGCGCGGACACTAGCTCATGGCCTCGTCCAGCGCCGGATCGCCAATGTCGGACCACACGGCAAATTCATTGCCCCCCGGTTCGGTAAAATGGAACCTGCGCCCGCCGGGGAACGGAAATATAGCACGGGTAATCGCGCCGCCAGCCTGTTCGACCGCGCTTTGGGTGGCCTCCAGGTCGTCACTGAACAACACGATCAGCGGGGCACCGTCGGCGGCGCGCAGCACCGTGTCGGATTTGAAAAACCCGCCATCCAACCCCTGACCGTAGAACGACGTATAGTCGTCGCCAAAATCGGTAAATGCCCACCCGAAGGCCGCGCCGAAAAAGGCCTTGGTCGCGCTTAGATCGACCGAGTGGAATTCCACATAGTTTATGTTGGCTGGGTGGGTCATGTCAGGGCCTCTCTGGCGTTGTGCAGCGCCGTTGGCAATGCGGTTTGCAGCAGCGCCAGATCCTCGGGGCGACCGGCCGAAATGCGGATACAGCGGTTTTGGGGGGCAACAAACGGCATCCGGATGAAAATGTCCAGATCATCCAGCGCCTTTACCACGGCTTTTGCAAATTCCGGCCCCTCGCCGCAATCGATGGTCACGAAATTGGTGGCCGAGGGCAGCGGGGTCAGCCCGTTTTCGGTGGCGATTTGCGCAATCCGGTCGCGGGCGCCGGCAACATTGGCGATGGTCCGGGCCAGATAGTCCTGATCCTGCAAGGCCGCCAGCGCACCGGCCTGCGCGGCGCGGTTCATGCCGAAATGGTTGCGCACCTTGTTGAAGGCTCCGATCAGGTCGGCATGGCCGATGGCATAGCCGACCCGCGCGCCGGCCATGCCGTAAGCCTTGGAAAAAGTACGCATGCGGATCACATTCGGGCGGGAAACATCGATCGGCGGCGCGGTGTTTTCGGGGGCGAACTCCAGATAGGCCTCGTCCAGACAAAGCACGGTCTGCTCGGTCAAGGTATCGATCATGCCCTGCACCACATCGGCCCTGTGCCAACTGCCCATCGGGTTATCCGGGTTGCAAAAGTAAAGCAACGGGGCCTTGACCTCGTGGGCGCGGTCCAGCAGCGCCAGCGGGTCTTCGTGATCCTCGCGAAACGGCACCGCCTCGATTTCGCCGCCATAGCCGTTAACGTGATAGTTGAAGGTCGGATAGGCCCCGGCCGAGGTCACCACCGGCGTGCCCGGCTCGACCAGCAGGCGGGCCAGCGAGTTAAGCAACCCGTCAATACCCGCGCCGATCATCAGGTTTTCCACCCCGACCCCCAAATGGGCCGCCAGCGCCGTTTTCAGGTCGTGGCTGGCGGAATCGCCGTATTTCCAGATTTCGGGTGCCGCATCCTGCATGGCGCGGATTGCCTTGGGTGACGGGCCGAACACGTTTTCATTGGCCCCAAGACGGGCGCGATAGGGGCGGCCCTTGGCGCGTTCCTGAATCTCGGGGCCAACGAAGGGCACGCTGGCCGGAAGCGACTGGATAACGGGTGTGAATCGAAGAGCAGACATGGCGGAATCCTGTTTTTCCCGCCAATCTAGAAGAAGCCGTCGGGATTGTCACCCGATTGCTGAAGCCGACCCGGCAATACCTGTTTCGCGATTATTGAACAGATTCATTTAAAGATGCGGCAACAAGGCTCAATATTTCTATGGATTAGAATATTGGAATGTATTAGAGAGGTCGGCAAAGAACAAATGCGCCAATGGGGATTATATGAATAAGCATCATCAGCCCGCGCTTGACACCTCGCCGGTAGTCAGCGACGAAATCCGCCGCACCACGTGCTATATGTGCGCCTGCCGTTGCGGAATCAACGTCCATATGAAAGACGGCAAGGTCAAGTATATAGAGGGAAATCGCGATCATCCGGTGAACAAGGGCGTGTTGTGCGCCAAGGGGTCTTCGGGGGTGATGCAGCACTATGCGCCCTCGCGCTTGCGCGCCCCGATGAAGCGGGTTGGCGAGCGTGGCGAAGGCAAATTCGAGGAAATCAGCTGGGAAGAGGCGATGGATATCGCCGTTGGCCTGCTGAAACCGATTCGCGAGACCGACCCGAAAAAGCTGGCGTTTTTTACCGGTCGCGACCAAAGCCAGAGCATGACCGGCTGGTGGGCGCAGAATTACGGCACCCTAAACTATGCGGCGCATGGCGGGTTCTGCTCGGTCAACATGGCCGCTGGCGGGATTTACACCATGGGCGGCGCGTTCTGGGAATTTGGCGCGCCGGACTGGGACCGCGCAAAGCTGTTCATGATTTTCGGCGTGGCCGAGGATCACGATTCCAACCCGATCAAGATGGGGCTGGGCAAGCTGAAAGCCAACGGCGCCAAGATCATCGGCGTGAACCCGATCCGCTCGGGGTATAACGCGATTGCAGATGAATGGGTCGGCATTACGCCGGGCACAGACGGGCTGTTTATTCTGGCGCTGATCCACGAATTGCTGAAGGCCGGCAAGGTCGATCTGGATTATCTGATCCGCTATACCAACATGCCGTTTCTGGTTAACCAGCAGGAAGGCCCCGAATTCGGCCTGATGGTGCGCGGCGAGGATGGCAAGGAACTGGTCTGGGACCGCGCCTCCGACAAGGCGGTTCCGGCACTGGCGGCAGGCGCCAAACCGGCGATGAGCGGCGATTTCGAGGTAAACGGTGTTAAATGCAAACCGGCATTCCAGTTGCTGGCCGAAAAATACCTGACCGATGAATACACCCCCGACGCGGTGGCCGATCGGGTCGGGATTTCGGCGGATCGCATCCGCTCTATCGCGGCCGAACTGGCGCGGGTGGCCTTTGAGGAGGAAATCACCCTCGATATCCCGTGGACCGATTTCAAGGGTCAGAAGCATGACAAGATGATCGGTCGCCCGGTTGCCATGCACGCCATGCGCGGCATCTCGGCCCATTCCAACGGCTTCCAGACCGCGCGCGCCCTGCATATCCTGCAAATCCTGCTGGGTACGGTCGAGGTTCCCGGCGGGTTCCGCTTCAAACCGCCCTATCCGAAATCGGTAGAGGATCACCCCAAACCGCATGACCAATGCACGCCTGGCGCACCGCTGAACGGCCCGCATCTGGGCTATCCGCGCGGCCCCGAGGACCTGTGCCTTGATGAAAACGGCAATGCCAAGCGCATCGACAAGGCCTTTACCTGGGAAAACCCGCTTTCGGCGCATGGCATGATGCATATGGTGATTTCCAATGCCCATGCGGGCGACCCGTACAAGATCGACACCCTGTTCATGTACATGGCGAATATGTCGTGGAATTCCTCTATGAATACGTCGCAGGTCATGGACATGTTGAAGGACAAGGATGCGGACGGGAATTACGTGATCCCGAATATCATCTACTCCGATGCCTATAGCTCGGAAATGGTTGCCTTTGCCGACCTGATCCTGCCCGACACCACCTATCTTGAACGGCACGACTGTATCAGCCTGCTGGATCGCCCGATTTGCGAGGCCGACGGGCTGGCCGACAGCATCCGCTGGCCGGTGGTCGAACCCGACCGCGATGTGCGCGGCTTCCAGTCGGTGCTGATCGAACTGGGCGTGCGCCTTGGGTTGCCCGGGATGGTCAATGAAGATGGCTCGGCGAAGTTCAAGGACTATGCCGATTACATGGTCAACCACGAGCGCCGCCCGGGCGTCGGGCCGCTGGCCGGTTGGCGTGGCAAAGACGGGACAGGCAAAGGCCGCGGCGAGCCGAACCCCGAGCAGATCGACCGCTATATCGAAAACGGCGGTTTCTGGATCGACCATATCGAGCCGGAAAACGCCTTTTACAAGCCATGGAACAAGGGCTATCAGGAATGGGCGGTTGAACGCGGGATCTTCGACAAGGAAAGCCCTTATGTGTTCACCGTCTATCAGGAAATCCTGCAAAAATTCCGCTTGGCGGCCGAGGGCCACGGCGATATCCAGCCGCCCGAACACCTGCGCGAACAGGTGAAAATGGCGATGGACCCGCTGCCAAGCTGGTACGAACCCTTTGAACAAACCATGGTCGATCAGGATGAATACCCCATTCACGCACTGACCCAGCGCCCGATGGCGATGTATCATTCATGGGGCACGCAAAACGCGTGGCTGCGCCAGATTCACGGTCGCAACCCGCTTTATGTCTCGGGCGAAATCTGGGCCGAGCACGGGTTCAACGATGGCGACTGGGCCGAGGTGACCTCGCATAACGGCACCATCACCGTGCCGGTGGTGCTGATGCAGTCGCTAAACGCCAAGACCGTCTGGACATGGAACGCCATCGGCAAACGCAAGGGCGCATGGGCCTTGCAGAACGACGCGCCCGAAACCACCGAAGGGTTCCTGCTGAACCATTTGATCCACGAATTGCTGCCCCCCAAGGAGGACGGCCAAAGGTGGAGCAACTCCGACCCGGTCACCGGTCAGGCCGCCTGGTTTGACCTGCGCGTCAAGATCAAGCGCGTCGATGCGCCGGCCGACCTGCAAACCAACCCCAGTTTTGCGCCGCAGGCCTCTCCGGTGGGACAAGGGCCAAAAGACATAGCTTTCGGGGAGGAATGGAAATGACCCAGCTACCCGCATCCACCGAGAAAAAGCTCGGACTGGTCATCGACCTTGATACCTGCGTTGGCTGCCATGCCTGCGAAATTTCGTGCAAGGGCTGGAACACCACCGCTTACGGCGCGCCGCTGTCGGACATGGACGCCTATGGCGGCGACCCGTCGGGCACCTTTCTGAACCGTGTCCACACGTTCGAGGCCAAGGCCGAGGGTTGCCCCTCGCAAACCGTGCATTTCCCCAAATCCTGCCTGCATTGCGACAGCGCGCCTTGCGTAACCGTCTGCCCGACCGGTGCCAGTTACAAGCGCACCGAAGACGGCATTGTGCTGGTCAACGAGGATGCATGCATCGGCTGCGGCCTGTGCGCCTGGGCCTGCCCCTACGGCGCGCGCGAGCTGGACAAGATGGCCGGGATCATGAAAAAATGCACCCTTTGCGTGGACCGGATCTATAACGAGAACCTGCCCGAGGAAGACCGCATTCCGTCTTGCGTGCGGACCTGCCCC
>JALXER010000078.1 GCA_027069385.1 Paracoccaceae bacterium | reverse complement strand
CTCTGCCCCCTTCCGTTCCCGGCCCCGTTCCCGGCCCCGGTCCCGGGTTGGGCTGTGTGGCGGTGCCGATTGTCGCGCGCGACATTGACGGGGGTCTGGCCGAGATGTTGGCGCTCTGGTCGGATGTCCGGTTCCGGCCGGGTGGGCAGGCAGAGGCCCCGCGCCCGCATCTGATGGTTGTGGTCAACAGCGCCTCGGAGGATCAGATCGCGCGGATTCAGGGCCTGTACAAGGGGTTTCCGGCGCTTGCGGCGGCGTTTTCGGGATTTTCCGCCCATAGTGCCGGGCTGGAAGGCGCGCGCGATGTCTATGCGCCCGATGGCGGCGCGACGGGGCCGGTTCTGGGGCGCAAGGCGGGGCCGAATTTCCTGTTTCGCCGGTTGATCGAACTGGGCGCGGCGCAGGGCGGGTTCACCCTGCAACTGGAGCTGGATTGCCTGCCCGCGGGGCCGGGCTGGCTGGCGGCGGTGCAGGGGGTGATCGGCGACCACCCGCGCGCCTGGGTGATCGGGTCGCATTATGCCGGGGCCGGGCTGCTGGGGGCGGATGCCAAGTCGCATCTGAACGGCAATGCGCTTTACCACACGGGAGATCCCCGGTTCAGAGCCTTTTTCAACGATATCTGGATGCCCCGGCTGCTGCACCAGATCAGGACGCGCCCGGATCTGGCGCATGACTGGTGGTGGGCGGTGGAGCGGCACGAGGCGGATGCCCGCGCCAACAACACATCATGGCAATTGTTCCAGACCTATGACCATTTCTTTCAGGCCGACCCGTTTGTGGTCAACCTGGCGGTGCCCGAGGACGGGGCGCGGGCCTATGCGCAGGTATTCGACCGGTTTGCCGGGCTTGGCCGCGCCCCGGTATTCCTGCACGGGCCGGCGATGAATGCCGTGCGGTCCGCGCTGTTGCAGCATCGTCAAAACAGCATTTTCGAGGTGCTTGACCTGCTTGATCCGCCTAAAAACCCGGCAGGGACGGACCGACAAAGCAAGACCCTGCCGCCGGAGCAGATATTGTTGCAGGCGGCGGCAGATTTGCTGCAACCGGGGTCAGAAGAGGCCGCCGCGGATGCTGAGCGCGCGCAACGGATCCGCGCCGCCTGCGACGCCCTGGCCGAGGATCACCCGGCGCGGGTGCATTACGAACGGGTGCGCGCGCATATGCGCCGCCATCAGGGTTCCAGCCCGGCCCGTTCCATCACCCGTGCATAGACCCGAAGCGCGCGCGGGTGGTCGGCCAGAAAGCCCTGCACATCGGTGCGCAGGGTCTTTTTGATCTCTTCGCGCTTGGCGTCCGGGGCGGCGACCTGGCGCATGGCGTCTTCGGCGCTGGCCCGGGCCAGGCGGCCGCGTACCAGCCCGAGCGCGCGGGTGCGGATCACCTCGAAATCCTGATCCTCGGGGATGTTGAAATTGCCGATGGTGTTGATCTGGGCGATCACCTTGCTGAAATCGCCGATGATGTCGGGGAAGGGGATCACCACGGCATTCCGTTTCATCAGCTTGATCGCCCCGGCATAGAAGTCGGCGTATTTGGTGGCGCAGCGGGCAATCGGCGCCTGGGAATAGATGTGAAACGACAGGATCGCGTCTTCGGGGTTGCGGATCAGGATCACCTTGGGGATGTCATAGGCATCGGCGATCTGCAGGTTGGCGACCTCGTGGGTGTGGTGGGCGATTCTGGAACGGTGCAGGAACCCGATCGCCGCCTCGCCGATCATGTCGACCGCATAGGAATTGCTGGAGCGCGGATAGCCTTCGACCACCAGTTCCGTGTCGGGGCCGCACAGGTGATGCGGTTCATGGGTTTGGGCCAGGGTTTCGCGCAGGGCGATGGCCTCTTGTTCGGTTGTCTTGGGCAAATGACGGTCTCCGTTTCCGGGGGGGTGATTTGGGGCGGGCGGAAATGCGGCCGCGCCTGTGCTGCCTCGCATATCCGCGGGCGGATGTCACGCCGCGTTATGCACGGGCCGGGTCCCGACCCTAATGATAATCCACATCCGCCTGAAGGCGGCGCAGCCTTTGCCAGTCCGCCAGAAAGCTCTGGGTTGGCGGGGTCGCCGCCTGTTCCACCGCCTGTTGCAGCAGATGGTGCAGCAGATGCGCCATGGGTTCCCAGCGGAACCCCTGCGCATGGGCCAGCCCGCGGGCCCGCAGATCGGCCTGCACGTCCTTGTCCTGCAGATGGGTCAGGGCCTCGGCCATTTCGCCGATCGAGGTGCCTTCGATGGTCCAGGCCGCATCCCCCGCCGCCTCGACCAGCGATCCG
>JALXER010000077.1 GCA_027069385.1 Paracoccaceae bacterium | reverse complement strand
CCCCAGCCCAGTTCGCCGACATAAGTTACCCGATGGGCGCGCGCCAGCCCCATGCCGATTTCTACCTCGCGCATGGTGCCAAAGGGGTGGGCAGCGTTGCCGAAAACATCTGGGCTGATCATTTGGAACAGGGCGCGGCTGTCCGACCCCATGACGGCAAAGGCTGCCTCGCTTGCCGTCATGTCGGTAATGACCACAAAGGCATCGCCAAGATGACGCTTTAGCCACGCCAGAT
Source organism: Paracoccaceae bacterium (assembly GCA_027069385.1). Lineage (GTDB taxonomy): Bacteria > Pseudomonadota > Alphaproteobacteria > Rhodobacterales > Rhodobacteraceae > UBA3077. Next base: position 2,046 of record JALXER010000077.1, on the reverse strand, counting down.
CGCGTTGCAATGTCGCGCCCGGCACCACTAGCAGAAACGCGGTTTCCGACAGGCGGGTGGCGGTCAGGTCACATTCGATCCCGCCGCGCGGGTTCAGCATCTGGGTATAGACAATCCTGCCCGCATCCACATCCATCTGACCCGCGCAAACCTTTTGCAAAAAGGCCAGCGCGTCGCGGCCCTCGATGCGGATTTTGCCAAAACGGGTCACGTCGAACACACCTACGCTTTCACGCACCGCCGTATGTTCGGACCGCTGGTTTTCAAACCAGTTCTGACGGCCCCAGCTATAACGATATGCGCGTTCTTGCCCTTCGTTGGCAATCCAGTTCGCGCGCTCCCAACCCGCCATTTCCCTGAATACAGCCCCGCGTCCCTGTAGCATGTGATGCACCGGGGAACGCCGCACTCCGCGTGCGGTTTCCGGCTGTCGATAAGGGTAATGGTCGGCATAGAGCAGACCCAGCGTTTCAGTCACCCGCTCCCGCAAATAACGCCGGTTGCGCTGAAAGGACTGGGCGCGGCGAATGTCCACATCCCAGAGATCAAAGGGCGGTTGCCCGTCCTCCATCCATTGCGCCAGTGCCATGCCGGCACCACCGGCAGACTGATTACCGACAGAATTGAACCCGGCGCAGACCCAGTAGTTCCCGGCCTCGGGGGCCTCGCCAAGGTAATAGCGATCATCGGGGGTAAAGCTCTCGGGGCCATTGAAAAAGGTGTGGATACCGGCTTCGGCCAGCAGAGGCATCCGGTTGATAGCATTTTCAAGGATCGATTCAAAATGGTCAAAATCTTCGAGTAGTTGGTCGAATTCGAAATCCTCGGGAATACCATTCATGTCCCACGGTTTTGACTTCGACTCAAAGGCTCCGAACAGGATTTTCCCCGCTTCCTCTTTGTAATAGGCACATTCATCCGGCACCCGCAGGACAGGTGGTTTGCCAAGGCCATCAATACCCTCAGTGACGATATAGAAATGCTCGCATGCGTGTAGCGGAACCGTCACACCTACCATTGCGCCAACCTCGCGGCCCCACATGCCTGCGCAGTTGATGATCCGGTCACAGGTGATTTCGCCCTGATCCGTGGTGACAGTGGCCACGCGGCCTTTGGCGGTGGCAATTCCCTGAACTTTGATATTTTCAAAAATCTGCACCCCCATTTACCGTGCGCCTTTGGCCATGGCCAGCGCGATATTGGCGGGGTCGCCCTGCCCGTCGGTGGGCAGATACACCGCGCCCATAACGCCGTCGGTGTTCAGATGCGGATAGCGTGCTTTGACCTCGTCGACCGAAATCTCCTCAATCGGCACACCGAATACCCGCGCCATCGAGGCCTGGCGGTATATCTCTTCCTTGCGGGCTTCGCTTAACGCCAAGGTAATCGAACCGGTCTGGCGCAGGCCGGTGGCCACGCCGGTCTCGGCCTCCAGATTTTGATAAAGTTCGGCGGAATATTTCGCAAGACGGGTTATGTTGGCCGTGGCCCGCAGTTGCCCGATCAGCCCCGCCGCATGCCATGTGGTGCCGCGGATCAGTTTCTTGCGTTCCAGCAGGACCACATCCTGCCAGCCGAGCTTGGCAAGATGATAGGCAACCGACGCACCGGCGACCCCGCCACCGATGATGACAGCGCGGGCATGTTTTGGAAGTGGCTTCATGCACGTAGCCTTTCGTTTGCGGGATCATAAAGCGGGCCGTCGGGTTGAACGGTGGCCTTGTACCATTGGCCGAATATTTCGACCTCCAGTTCGGCTCCAGTTTTGATATCCGCATGCAGCATGGCCAAGGCGATCGAGGCTTGGGTGCGGTGCCCCCAGCCACCAGAAGTAACTTCACCCACCACGTTCTCGCCCTGCCAGATGGTTGACATATTGGGGGCGTCTTCGTCGCCAGCCTCGATGGTCAGGGTGGCGAAACGCTTGGCCGGTGTTTCGGACTTCAACGCATTTTTGCCGGGGAAATCCTGCGGTTTGTCGAGTTTGACAAAACGGCCAAGCCCTGCTTCCAGCAAGGAGTAGTCACTGGTTAGATCGCCTTTCCA
>JALXER010000076.1:13928-25464 GCA_027069385.1 Paracoccaceae bacterium | reverse complement strand
CTGACCTTCGGCCTTGGCTTGCTCCATGGCGGCCAGAATTTCGCGTGCTTCGGTGATCTGGGCTTCGGACGGGGTGAAAACCTGATTGGCCAGCGCAACCTGCTTGGGGTGGATGGCCCATTTGCCCACCATCCCCAGCGTTGCCGAGCGCCGCGCCTGTGCGATAAATCCGGCATCGTCCGAGAAATCCCCGAACGGGCCGTCAACCGGCAGTAATCCGTGCGTGCGACAGGCGGCAACGATGGCCACAATCGGCGCGTGCCACGGGTCGGCCATGTGGCGGGTCTCTCTGTGCAGCATATAATAGTTTTCCTGAGTGCCACCTATGCCGGTGGTCTGCATCCCCATAGAGGCCGCGTAATCCGCCGCGCCAAGGCTCATGGCGCGCATGCGCGGGCTGGCACTGGCGATTTCTTCGACATGGGCCAGACCGGCGGCGGTCTCTATGATCACCTCGAAGCCGATGGGTCGGGTCGCATTTTGCGCCATTTCCACCGCCGAAACCAGCGCGTCAACGGCGTAGATATCGCCCGCATTGCCAACTTTGGGGATCATGATCTGGTCGATGCGCCCGTTGGTCCCCTCCAACAACTCGATCACATCCTTATGCCAGAACGGCGTGTCCAGTCCGTTGATGCGCACCGATAACACCTTGTTTCCCCAATCAATTTCATTAACCGCCGTAATGATATTGGCCCGCGCTTCGGCCTTGTCAGCAGGGGCGACGCTGTCCTCCAGATCCAGATTGATCACATCGGCTGCGCTGGCCGCCATCTTGGGAAATATCGCCGGACGGGTGCCCGGGCCGAACAGTTGGCAGCGGTTGGGATGCGCGGGCGGGGCGGGCTGGACGGTAAAGCTCATAAGATTCCTTGCGACATTAAATTACGTTGCTTTGGTGTATCTGATCACAATATTGCGCGGCAAAGTCAAGCAAAATTTGCTGCACCTGCGAACAAGTCAGTCTGCAAAGCCGGATTCGCCCAGTTCGGCCGCCCGTTTGGCCACGACGATTACAGAAAGGGCCGCCAGCACCGCCGCGATCGACACACCAACCATCATGCCCAGCAACGGCGCGACCGGATGGGCAGGGCCAAGCATGGCTCCGGTAATCGCAGATAGGGCCGCGCCGCTGCCGATCAACATGAAACTGCCCAGCCCCGAGGCACTGCCGGCCAGTTCGGGGCGCACCGACACGATGCCCGCATTGGCGTTGGGCAGCGTCAGCCCGTTGCCCATCCCGACAATAAACATCGGCCCGTAAAGCGAAAGCGGATGGACCAGCCCGACCCCGAATAGCAGCGCGCTCAACCCGGTGCCAAATACCGCAAGCATTGTGCCCAGCAGCATCATGTTGTTAATGCCGATCCGCGCCGCCAGCCTTCCGGTCATGAAATTCCCGACCATATACCCGCCCGAAACCAATGCGAAGTACAGCCCCATGCCCTGCGATTGCAGCCCAAGGACCTGCGTTGATACATAAGGCGCGCCGCCCAGAAACGCGAAAAATGCCCCCGATGAAAACCCCGCGGTAAAGGTATAGCCCCAGAACCGGCGCGATTTGATCAGCGCCGGATAGGCCCGGAATTGCGCGCCAAAGCTGGCGCTTTTGTGGCTGTTGGTCTCGCCCAGATCGTGCCATGCCAGCGCCAGCACCAGCAGTCCAAGCACCAACACCATGCCAAAACTGGCCTGCCAGCCAAATGCAGCATCCAGCATCCCCCCCATGGCCGGACCGATCATCGGCACCAGCGCCATGCCCATGGTCAGATAGCCGATCTTGCTGGCCGCCTGCGCCGGAGGCACCATATCGCGCACCACCGCACGCGACAGCACCATGCCGGCCCCGACGGCAGTCTGGATCATCCGGAAGGTCAGCAGGGTTTCGATATTCGGTGCCACAATGCACCCGATGGTGGCGAACAGAAAAATTACCAGCCCCCACAGCATCACCGGACGCCGGCCAAACCGGTCGGATAGCGGGCCGATGATGATTTGCAACACCGCGCTGACCCCCAGATAGGCCGAGATGGCCAGTTGAACGGTGGCATATTTCGAATCAAAATAGGTCGCCATGCTGGGCAGCGAGGGCATAAAGATGTTCATATTCAGCGCGGCAATCCCCGCTGTTGCAACCAGCGTGGTGATATGGGGCGGCGTGGTGCTATCCAGCCACCCGGTGTGACGGCGCGGGCCGAAAGCCATGGGTTTGTTCCAATTGTGTAAGTTTTATGCGCGGCAATCGCGCAAAATATTGAGTTATTGTAAGTCTGCAAAGGCCTGTTTCAGGCGCGAAACCGCCTCTGTCACCACAGCTTTGCGGCAACCAAGGTTAAAACGCAAGAAGCTTTCGCCCCCTGTACCAAATGTCGGGCCATGATTGGCGGCAATGCGGGCGTCTTTTTCGACGCGACGGGTCACTTCTTCGCGGCTCATGCCAGTGCCGGAAAAATCCACCCATGCCAGATAGGTTGATTCAAGGGGCATCGATTTAAGCCCCGGTATGCTGTTTACCCCTTCGTCGAAAATCCGCCGGTTTTCGGTCAGATACGCCAGCAGCGCCTCCAGCCATTCATCGCCGTGGGTATAGGCGGCCTCTGTCATCATCTTGCCGAACTTGTTGGGCGAAGAAGCGCTTGCCGCCATCGCCCGCGCAAACCGTGCCCGCATATCGGGGTTTTCGATAATCGTGATCCCGTTCATCCCGCCTGCAATGTTAAAGGTTTTTGACGCCGCCACCAACATGATCAGCCGGTCGCGAATCTCGGGCGCGGCAACGGGCATCGGGATGTGTTTATTGGGCGCAAAAACCAGATCATGGTGAACCTCGTCGCTGATCAGAACCAGATCGTGGCGGGCGCAAAAATCGGCCACCTCGCGCAGTTCTTCCTTGCTCCAGACCCGCCCGCCGGGATTATGCGGCGAGCAAAGAATCAGCATTTTTTCCTTGCCGGTCAGCGCGGATTCGGTCGCTTTTAAGTCCATCCGGTAGCGCCCGTCGATCTGCTCCATCGGGCTTTCGACTACCACACGTTCATTGGATTCAATGGCGCTGGCAAAGGCATGGTAAACCGGCGTAAACAGGATAACCCCGTCGCCTTTGCTTGTAAAAGCCTGCAAGCAAAGCGCCACCGCGGCAACCAGCCCGTGGGTGGTGTTTATCCATTCCGGATCGACTTGCCAGCCATGCCGACGCGCCATCCAGCCGGAAATCGCGGCGCGATAACTTGAATCATCGCCGAAATATCCGTGCACCCCGTGATCGGCCGCCGCGTGCAGCGCATCGTTAACCGCCTTGGGTGATTCGAAATCCATATCGGCAACCCACATGGCAATGCCGTCATCGGGCGACACGCCATAGACCGCCTCCATCGCGTCCCATTTGGCGCTATGGGTATTGCGGCGATCGATCACTTTGTCAAAATCTTGGGTCATGTGCGGAATCCTGTGGGTTGTTTGGCCCAAGCTACCCGATTGCGCGCCAAGGGCAAGAGCAAACGCCCCTTGTTTTACGCAACATCTTGTCCTATGTCAGCGCCATGAGCATTCGACCGATCCTGATCCATCCCGACCCGCGCCTGAAAAAGGTGTGCGCCCCCGTGACCGATATTTCGCGCGGGCTGCAAAAGCTGGCCGATGATATGCTTGAAACCATGTATGACGCGCCGGGCATCGGCCTTGCCGGCCCGCAAGTCGGTAAAATGCAACGGTTTTTCGTGATGGATGTATCCGCCAAGGAAACCGAGCCTGAACCGCGTGTATTGATCAACCCCGAAATCACCTGGACCTCGGAAGAGGTGAACACCTATGAGGAAGGCTGCCTGTCTATCCCCGGGATCTATGAAAATGTGACCCGTCCGGCCATGGTGCGGATGCGGTTTTTGGATATTGACGGCAAACAGCAGGAGGAAGAATTCGGCGGGATGGCCGCCACCTGCGCCCAGCACGAGTTGGACCATCTGGATGGCAAGCTGTTTATCGACTATCTTTCGGCCATCAAACGCGGTATGATCACCAAAAAGATGAAAAAATTGAAAAAAGAGCGTAGCCGCGAATGAGCCTGCGCCCGTTTTTGATGTATCCCGACAAGCGGCTTAGAACCACATGCGCGCCGGTTGATGCCATTGACGCACGGGTTCGGGAAATCTGGGACGAAATGCTGCTGGCCATGTATACCATGCCCGGCGTTGGTTTAGCGGCAAACCAGTTGGGCGAGATGCGCAGGCTGGCGGTGCTCGATTGTTCCGAAGGGCATGATATGCCGCTGCGCATGGCCAACCCCGAGGTGCTACATGCTTCGGCGCGGTTCAGTGATTACCAAGAAGCCAGCCCGAATCTGCCCGGGCTACCCGCCATGGTCAGCCGGCCGCGTGCGGTGACGGTTTCTTACCTTGATGAGGGTGGCGCGCCGGTTGAAAAAGACTTTGTCGGGCTGTGGGCGGTATCGGTGCAACACCAGATCGACCACCTGAACGGCAAGTTGTTTATCGACCACCTTAGCCCGGTCAAGCGGCGGATGCTGGTGGCAAAACACATGAAAAACATGAAGCGGAGATAGGCTATGCGGGTTGTTTTTATGGGCACGCCAGAGTTTTCGGCAACGACCTTGCAAGCGCTGATCGATGCAGGGCACGACATTGTGGCCGTTTACACCCAGCCGCCGCGTCGGGCCGGAAGGGGTAAAAAGCTGCTGCCGTCACCGGTGCAAAAGCTGGCGGAGTCTTTGGAATTGCCAGTTCATTCACCGGTAAACTTTCGGGCCGAAGATGATTTGCAGCGCTTTGAATCCCACAAGGCGGATATCGCTGTGGTGGTGGCTTACGGATTGATCGTTCCGCAGCGCGTTCTGGATGCGCCCAAGCATGGTTGCCTGAATATTCATGCCTCATTGTTGCCACGCTGGCGCGGAGCTGCGCCGATTCAGCGTGCGATAATGGCGGGGGATCAGGAAACCGGTATCTGCATTATGCAGATGGATAAAGGGCTGGATACCGGACCAGTAATCGATTGTAATTCATTGAAAATAATGCCCGACGATACGGCTGGCAGTTTGCATGACAAGCTGGCCGTTCTGGGCGCGCGGATGATTGTAGAGGTCTTGAAGGCTGGTAATTTTGCATCGACACCGCAACCCGAGACCGGTGCAACCTATGCCGACAAGATCGCCAAGTCCGAAGCGCGGATCGAATGGAACCAACCGGCAGAGCGGCTATGCGCCCATATCCGCGGTTTGTCGCCCTTTCCCGGAGCCTGGTGCCTGATTAACGACACCCGTATCAAGGTGCTGAACTGCGAAGTGGTCGAGGGGCAAGGTGAAAAAGGTATAACGTTAAATGACAATTTGACCATTGCCTGCCAAACCGGTGCCATTCGTCTAACCCGGGTCCAGAAGTCGGGCAAAGCACCGGCCAGTGCGCAGGATTTCTTGCGCGGATTTGCGGTTCTCAAAGGAACGCTGCTCGACTAGACCTTTAAAAACGGCCGTTGACTCCCCATCTAGGATGCAGGAGGGAACGATATGGTTTTTTACCTGATCATCATTGGTGCTGCCGCCGGCTTTATCGCTACCCGGATGATGCGGCTTGAGCTTGGCGTGATCCAGACGGTAGCGCTTGGCATCATCGGTGCCTTGGTTGGCGGTCTGGTTTTGCGCGGATTGCTGGCGCTTATGGGCATGGCCGCAGGGCTGATCGGCGCTATTATTGCGGTTATGATACTGGTTTATCTGTACCGGAACTTCTTTGAAAACTAACGGTTTTCCTTGAATGGGGCCATGCCTTGGCGCGCCAGTTCATCGGCGCGCTCGTTTTCTTCGTGACCCGCATGACCCTTGACCCATTCCCATGTAACCGTGTGCCGTTCCAACGCCTGATCGAGCGCGCGCCACAGATCCTCGTTCTTGACCGGCTTCTTGGCGGCGGTCCGCCATCCGTTGCGTTTCCAGCCATGAATCCACTTGGTGATCCCGTCTTTGACATAGCTGCTATCGGTAACAATGGTGATGGTTGACGGGCGCTCTAGTGTGGTCAGCACGTTGATTGCCGCGCTCAACTCCATCCGGTTATTGGTGGTATCGGCCTCGCCGCCGCAAAGCTCACGTTCCTTTAACGTTGAACCATCTTTCACCGCCTGCAGCAATGCCCCCCAGCCGCCCGGGCCGGGATTGCCCGAACAGGCCCCGTCGGTATAGGCCAGAAGCTTAGGCATAATAGGCATAGACCAGCGCGCCAATCGCGATGATGCCGGTATAGATGCGAAACGACAGCCACCATGACGGGGCGACCCTGCGCGACACAAAGTAAAGGTCGAGCACTAGCATTGCTGCAATGCCAACGGCATAGCCAAGTACCGGATTCGGGGTCAGCGACGCCACAAGCGCCGCAAAGGGCGGGATCAGCGCGGCGATGATATCCACCAGATTGGCCTTTTTGGCCACAAACCCCCAATAGGCCCCGCCAATCAGCGCAAGAAAAATGGCGCCGTAACTGTTGAGAATAGGGAAGGGCGCTGCCCAAAATGCCCGAGGCGGCATGAACAGGTCCAGCAGCGTGCCGGTCGTGTAAATAAAGGGCAAAATCAGGACGATGCCAAACAGCGCGGGGATAAACGGAACGGGTTTCATAGGGTTTCTCGCAAAATTCTGGGCACCTTGAACGAGATATTCTCGGTGGCGGTTTTAACGGTTTTGACCGTTGTATTATACCGGCGGGCAAATGCCTCCAACACTTCTTCGATCAACACTTCGGGAGCAGAGGCCCCCGCGGTAATCCCCACACTCCTGATACTGTCCAGACTACGCCAGTCAATATCGGTTGAACGTTGAACGAGTTGCGAATACACACAGCCGGCATTTTGCCCGACTTCGACCAGACGACGCGAGTTGGAGGAGTTCGGAGCGCCGATCACCAACAGCGCGTCGATTTGCGGCGCGATCTTGCGCACTGCTGCCTGCCGGTTGGTGGTGGCATAGCAGATATCTTCTTTTCGGGGGCCGATAATGGCGGGAAACCGGGCTTTGAGGGCCGCGATAATATCGGCGGCGTCATCAACACTAAGGGTGGTCTGGGTAATGAATGCAAGGCGACCGGGATCATCGGGCGAGACCGAGGCCACATCCTCAACGGTTTCGACCAACAGCACCGCCCCGTCAGGCAACTGCCCCATGGTACCAACGGTTTCGGGGTGGCCGCGATGGCCGATCATGATCATTTGCAAGCCGTTGCCATAATGACGCTCGGCCTCGATATGGACCTTGGAAACCAGCGGGCAGGTCGCATCAACAAATAGCATTTCGCGCGCTTCTGCCGCTGCCGGAACCGATTTTGCCACACCATGCGCAGAAAAAATGACCGGGCGGTCATCGGGGCAATCGGATAATTCTTCTACAAAAACAGCACCTTGCGCGCGAAGATCATCGACCACATACTTGTTGTGCACAATTTCATGGCGCACATATACCGGCGCGCCCCATTTCCTGATGGCCAGTTCGACGGTTTTAATCGCACGGTCGACTCCGGCACAAAATCCCCTTGGGGCGGCCAGATAGATCGTCAGTTCCGGCTTGGCGCTATTCGTCATCCTCAAGCCCATAACCGTCAGCAGGTTCGGGACGTGGCGGGCGGCCGATGACGTCGCGCAGGTCATCCAGTTCGATAAAATTATCACATTGGCGGCGCAATTCGTCGGCGATCATCGGTGGGCTGGAACGAATTGTCGAAACCACCGAGACCCGCACACCCTGACGCTGCAAATAGGCCACCACGGGCCGGAAATCTCCGTCACCCGAGAAAATGACCATGTGATCCACATGCGGGGCCAGTTCCATCGCATCCACGGCAAGTTCGATATCCATATTGCCCTTGATTTTACGCCGCCCCATCGAATCGGTAAATTCTTTGGCAGGCTTGGTTACCATATTGTAACCGTTATAGTTTAGCCAATCGACCAGCGGTCGAATCGGGGAGTATTCTTCATTCTCCAGCAGGGCAGTATAGTAAAAGGCGCGCAGCAGCTTGCCGCGCCGCATGAATTCTGTCCGCAAAAGTTTGTAATCGATATCGAAGCCAAGCGCCTTGGCAGCAGCATAAAGATTTGACCCATCAATGAACAGCGCAAGCCGCTCGTCACGATAAAACATTTCAATCACCTTTTTGGCTTATTACTTGCTTGTGCAGGGGTTCGGTCATACACACCGTTCTGGCACAATAACATCGCGTCTAAAATAGTCGGAAATTATGATAGTTCAACCTCATAAATTGACCAAAACGTCAAGAAATGGATTTATTGCGCTTGGATCAAACCGGAATTACGGAAATCTTGGCCCTATCGGCCTGTTACAAAAGGTTTTTTCGCTACTTGAGGCCGAATCAATTTATTGCGAGGTTCAAAGCAGTTGGTACGGCTCGGAAGCCTATCCGGCCGGATCGGGGCCGGATTTTGTTAACGCGGTGGCAGGATTCAGCACAGATTTGCCCCCCGTTGATCTGTTGGCAGCGCTGCACCGGGTCGAGCAAACTTTGGGGCGTGAACGCACCCAAAGATGGGGCGCGCGCACCTGTGATCTGGACCTGCTGGCCTATGAAGATCTGGTTTTGCCCGATCTTGAGACCTATCACCATTGGAACCGGCTGGATATCGGGCCGCAACAGCAACAAACCCCCGAACAATTGATCCTGCCGCATCCGCGCCTTGCCGACCGGGCGTTTGTGCTGGTTCCGTTATGCGAAATCTCGCCAGACTGGGTGCATCCGGTCAATGGTCTGACGGCAAAGGCACTTTTGGCGCGCCTGCCGGCCGATCTTCAACAAAGCGTGTGGAAATTATAGGTAAATTGTTCCATCCAGCCCTTGTGTTTCGGGCTTATGCCGTCTACATACCGACTCTCTCTTGTCCAAAATCTGGAGCTTGGCGCATGGCCCGCGTAACCGTTGAAGACTGTATCGACAAAATTCCCAGCCGGTTTGAACTGGTGATTCTGGCCGCGCATCGGGCGCGACAGCTATCCGCCGGTGCCGAGATGACCGTCGAGCGCGATAATGACAAAAATCCCGTGGTTGCGCTGCGCGAAATCGCCGACGAAACCTTGGGGGCCGAGGAGTTGCGCGAATCAGCTATTTCCGATTTGCAAAGCCAGAACGAGGTTGACGAACCGGAAGAGGATTCGATGCCTCAACTGATGGAAGCCGAAAAACCCGATCTGCCCGACGACGATATGTCCGAGGAAAAGATGCTGCGCGCCCTGATGGAAGCACAGTCCCGCAGCTGACCGGCAAAGAGAGGCCAACCGATGATCGCTGTAGATGATCTGATCGGTCGGGTTCGCACCTATAACCCGCACACCGACGCCGACCTGATCCGTCGTGCGTATGCGTTCGGCCAAGCCGCGCATGAAGGGCAGTTTCGCAAGTCGGGCGAGCCGTATTTCACCCATCCGGTAGAAGTGGCGGCGCTGCTGACCGAAGTCCGGCTGGACGATGCCACTATCGTAACGGCGCTACTCCATGATACGATCGAGGATACCAAGGCGACTTTTTCCGAGATATCCCGAACCTTTACCCCCGAGATTGCCCATCTGGTCGATGGCGTGACCAAGCTGACCAATCTGGAGCTGTCCTCGGTCGAAACCCAGCAGGCCGAAAATTTTCGCAAGCTGCTGATGGCCATGTCCAAGGATTTGCGGGTGCTGTTGGTCAAGCTGGCCGACCGGCTGCACAATATGCGCACCATCAAATCGATGGACCCCGAAAAACAAAAGAAAAAAGCCCATGAAACCATGGAGATTTACGCTCCGCTGGCCGGTCGCATGGGGATGCAGTATATCCGCGAGGAGCTGGAAGACCTGTGTTTCCGGGTACTCAACCCCGAGGCGCGCAACTCTATCATGCGACGGTTCATCAATCTGCGTGCCGAAACCGGCGACCTGATTCCGCGCATTACCGAGGATATTCGCACCGCCTTGCTAAAAGAGGGGGTAGAGGGGCGGGTGACCGGGCGAGAAAAGCGGCCCTATTCGATCTGGCGTAAAATGCAGGAGCGAAAAGAGGGTTTCAACCGGCTGTCCGATATTTACGGGTTCCGGATTATCACCGAAAACGTGCATGATGCCTATAGCGCGCTGGGGGCGGTGCATCAGCGCTGGGCGGCGGTGCCCGGGCGCTTTAAAGACTATATTTCGCAACCGAAATCAAACGGTTACCGGTCGATACAGACCACCGTGTCGGGCCGCAGTGCCAAGCGCGTAGAGATCCAGATTCGCACCGCTGAAATGCATCAGGTGGCCGAATCCGGCGTCGCCGCACACTGGTCCTATCGCGACGGTGAACGGGTGCAAAACCCCTTTGCGGTTGATCCGTTTCGCTGGTTGCGCTCGCTGGCCGAGCGTTTCGAAGCCAGCGAAGCTCCCGATGATTTTCTTGAGCACGTCAAGCTGGAAATGTTCACCGATCAGGTGTTCTGTTTCACTCCCAAAGGAGAGGTGATCAAGCTGCCGCGCGGCGCGACCCCGATCGATTTCGCCTATGCCATCCATACCCGTATCGGCGACAGTTGTGTCGGGGCAAAGGTTGACGGCAAGCGCGTGCCGCTATGGACGCGGCTGCGCAATGGCCAGTCGGTATCAATCATCCGGGCTGAAGGGCAGCGGCCGCAATCAAGCTGGGAAGAAATGGTGGTGACCGGCCGCGCCAAGTCGGCCATCCGGCGTTACATTCGTGACGAACACCGCGAGGCGCATATTCGGCTGGGCCGAGAAATCGCCCGTGTTTCACTGGAACGTATCGGCAAAAAGGCCACCGACAAGGCGATAGAAACCGCGGCAAAGCTGTTAATGGTCAAATCGGGCGACGAGTTGCTGAAACAGATTGGTGCGGCCGAAATTACCGGCAATGAGCTGGTGCGCGCGCTTTATCCTGAACTGGTCAAGGAAGAGGTGGAAACCGCGCCGCTGCCTGATTCGGCACGGGTGATCGGCTTGCGCCCCGACCAAAGCGCGATTTCCGCCCCCTGCTGCACACCTGTTCCCGGAGAGCGGATCGTCGGGATTATCGAACGAGGCAAAGGCGTGATGATTCACGCAATCGACTGCCCGACTCTCGAAGAATTCGACGATGAGACCGGCGACTGGATGGATCTGCGCTGGACCCCTGAATCGGGGCGGGCCTGCAACCAGACATCGCTTGTGATCACAATGGTTAACGATGCGGGGGTGCTGGGCCGGATTTGCACCTTGATTGGCGAGCATCGCTCCAACATCGTTGACATCACGTTCACCGACCGGAAGCCTGATTTCTATCGTATGAAAGTTGATCTGATGGTGCGCGATATTGAACACATGTCCAATATCCGGACCGCCATCGAGGCCGATACCGATATCGCTGCCGTTGAACGCTATCGGCAGATACAAAACGCGGCGAATCGGGGTGAAGATGGTTTTTAAACGCCGCGACAAGCTGCCTTTGCTGCGCCGTATGCGCGAATGGGTGTTGCCCCGTACCGGTTGGAAACGGGCGCTGATCTATCTGGGCCACCGGATCAAACG
>JALXER010000076.1:0-13918 GCA_027069385.1 Paracoccaceae bacterium | reverse complement strand
GATCAAACGCTTGCCGGATTCGTCCGAGCGGATCTCTCGCGGGATCGCTTTTGGCGTGTTCATTTCTTTTACACCGTTGTTCGGATTCCACATTCTTATCGCAATGCTGATGGCCAAACTGATGCGCGGTAACATCGTGGCGGCGGTGTTAGGTACCCTGATCGGCAATCCGTTTACGTTTCCGTTTATCGCGGTTCTGGCGATGGGTATTGGCAAGCGTGTGGTCGGGGCAGGCGGTGGAAAACATGAATTTGGCGGTATCCAGCATGCGTTCCATGAAGCTTTTATCGGGTTGCAATCGACAATTAAAAGCTGGTTCGGTTATGGCACCAGCGAGACGGATCGGTTGGTAACCTTTTGGAATGACGTATTTTTTCCCTATCTTATTGGCGGGATAATCCCCGGTTTGCTGTTTGCGTTGGCAAGCTATTACCTGTCGCAACCGGTTATTCATGCCTATCAAACGCTTCGGCGAAACAAAACGCTGGAAAAGCGTGGCAAGAACGGCAACAATCGCCCCTGAGTAACAGGAGATTGGCAAATGACGATGCAGACAGATCCAGTTGGCGGGCTTCGGCTCGGGTTGAATATCGATCACGTTGCGACGGTCCGCAACGCGCGTGGCGGGGCCTATCCCGACCCTTTGCGCGCTGCCAAACTGGCCGAAGCTGCGGGCGTTGACGGCATAACCGCGCATCTGCGCGAAGATCGCCGGCACATGACCGATGCCGATATTGATGCCCTGATGGCGCATTTAAGTATACCGTTAAACTTTGAAATGGCTGCCACCGATGAAATGCAGCAAATTGCCCTGCGTCACAAGCCGCATGCGGTGTGTCTGGTGCCGGAAAAAAGGGAAGAACGGACCACCGAAGGCGGGTTGGAGGTCGCACGCGAAGAGAACCGGATTGCCCATTTTATTGCGCCGCTGCAGGATGCCGGATGCCGGGTTTCCATCTTTATTGCGGCGGATCAACACCAGATCGAAGCGGCGGCACGTATCGGTGCGCCCGTGGTTGAACTGCATACCGGTGCCTATTGCGATGCCCATGCCGAAGGCCGGTTCGATGAGCGCGACGCCGAGCTTTCGCGCCTTGCGGAAATGGCCGCTCTGGCGCTAGATCTGGGTCTGGAGGTTCATGCCGGACACGGGCTAACTTATGACACGGTCAAACCGATCGCGGCTTTCCCCGAGGTGAAAGAGCTAAACATCGGACATTTCATCATTGGCGAAGCTATTTTCTCGGGGCTGGACAGTGCAATCCGCCGCATGCGCCATTTGATGGACGAAGCACGGCGAGAAATGCGTGATATCGGGATTGCCTAGAAAAATGTCGATATTATGCAAGAAAACTGGTCAGAATTGTTGAAAATGTTCTAAATGTGCAAGTTCGGATAACGCATTTTCTTGAGATCTCTGGAGAAAACCAATCCATCGGAGGCCGCACCTTGCCCGCTATTGCTATATTGCGGGGAATAAACCCGTGAAAGCCTTGACACATACGGTTTCGCGCGCCACATACAGCCTCAACCCCGCAACCTCAGGATTTTGCATTCATGGCCAGTAAAGCAAAGAAGAAAGACGGTCCAATCGTCGAAACGATCAAGACTGTTGTATATGCACTAATTATCGCCGGCCTGTTTCGCACCCTGCTTTTCCAACCGTTCTGGATCCCGTCGGGCTCTATGAAGTCCACCTTGCTGATCGGTGACTTTCTGTTTGTGAACAAATTCGCCTACGGCTACTCCTATGCCTCTTGCCCAAGCATGTTCGGTGTCGATTTCTGCGGATTTGCGAAAGGCAGCGACAGCCGCCTGTTCGGTTCGGACCCGGAACGCGGCGATGTGGTGGTGTTCAAGCATCCGGTCTCGGGGGAGGACTTTATCAAGCGGTTGATCGGCCTGCCCGGGGACCGCATCCAGATGATTAACGGAGTGCTGCATATTAACGGCAACCCGGTAGACGTGCGCGAAGACGGGGTTTTCACCGAAACCAACGCGCCACAAGGCCCCGAAGGCAGGCCGCCTAGCTGTGCCAATAATCCCGCCTCTGATGGTGTCTGCGAAAAAGAACAGTTTATCGAGACCCTGCCCAACGGGGTCGAGCATCTGATTCTGAATATCCGTGATTTACCCGCGGATAATACCGACGTTTATGTTGTGCCCGAAGATATGTTCTTTTTCATGGGCGACAACCGCGATAACTCTCTGGACAGCCGGTTCTCGCAACTTCGGGGCGGAGTCGGCTTTGTGCCGCGCGAAAACATCATCGGCCGGGCTGACCGGATCATGTTCTCGTCCGCCGGCAGCTGGATCATTGCGTTCTGGACGTGGCGCAGCGACAGATATTTTCTGGCGATCGAGTGAGTAAGAAACCGGCAATTCAGGCGCTTCAGGCGAATCTGGGCCATCGGTTTAACGATATCGGCCTGTTGGAATCCGCACTTACGCATGCGTCGTTGTCCCGATCTGGAAACGCCGAAAACCAGCGGCTGGAATTTCTGGGTGACCGGGTTTTGGGGCTGGTTGTCGCACAAGCGCTTTATCAAAACGACCGGCATGCTAGCGAGGGGCAACTTGCGCCGCGGCTGAACGCGCTGGTGCGCAAAGAGACCTGCGCCGAGGTTGCCTCGGAAATCGGGGTCGGGGCGGCGTTGCAAATGGGGCGTTCGGAAATGCAATCGGGAGGGCGCAGAAAAATGGCGCTGCTGGGCGATGCCATGGAGGCGGTCATTGCGGCCGTCTATCTGGACGCCGATTTTGCGACCGCACAAAAGATGGTCCTGACCCTGTGGGGGAGCCGGATTGACCAGGCCGAGGCGCAGGTGTTTGACCCCAAATCAGCATTGCAGGAATGGGCACAGGCCCGCAAGCTGGCTCCGCCGAAATACATTGAAAAATCCCGAACCGGGCCGGATCACGCACCGGTTTTCGTCATAGAGGCGTGGTTGGAAAACGACCAATCCGCGACCGGACAGGCCAGCTCAAAAAAATTGGCGCAGGTGGAGGCGGCTAACAAGCTGTTGGAAATATTGAAAGAAATCAAATGACCGAGCATAAATGTGGCTTTGTAGCGTTAATCGGAGAGCCGAATGCCGGCAAGTCAACCCTGCTTAACAGAATGGTCGGGGCCAAGGTTTCGATCGTTACGCACAAGGTTCAAACCACGCGCGCGCGCATCAGGGGCATTTCGATTTTTGATCAAAGCCAGATCGTTTTTGTCGATACGCCCGGCCTGTTTCGCCCGCGACGCCGGTTGGACAAAGCCATGGTCAAGGCCGCCTGGAGCGGCGCAGCGGATGCCGATTTGGTCGTGCTACTGGTCGAGGCACATCGAGGCCTGACCGAAGGGGTGGGGGCCATTCTCGACGGGTTAAACGATGCCATTCCCAAGAAAACCAGGGTGGTTTTGGCGATTAACAAGATCGACCGGACCAAGTCCGATACGCTGCTGACATTGTCGGCCAAACTGAATGAACGCTATGCATTTGACGCCACTTTTATGATCTCGGCAGAGCGGGGGCACGGAGTGGATGACCTGAAAAACTGGCTTGCCGAACGCATGCCGGTACAGCCCTGGCTATATCCCGAAGACCAGATTGCCGACGCCCCGTTGCGGATGATTGCCTCTGAAATCACGCGGGAAAAGCTGACCCTGCGGCTGCATCAGGAATTGCCCTATCAGTTGACGGTAGAGACCGAAAACTGGCAAGAGCGCAAGGACGGGTCTGTGCGCATCGACCAGTTGATTTATGTTGCGCGCGACGGGCACAAAGGCATTATTCTGGGGCCGAAAGGCGAGACCATCAAGGGCGTGTCGATGGCTGCCCGCAAAGAAATGTCCGAGTTTCTGGGCCAAAAGGTCCATCTGTTTTTGCAGATAAAAGTGCGGCCAAAATGGCTGGAAGACCCCGAGCGCTTTAGCGAAATGGGTTTGAACTTTCGTGACGGCGGGTAAGGGGGAATGTCGGCGCGGTTGACCTCTGATTTCTGGATACAAGCCTATTTTCAGCGGCTTGGCGCGGCAAACCTGCACCATTATGTGTTGAAAAAAGGTGATAAAACCGCCGGTGCCATTTTGATCAAAGTGAACCTTTTGAATGGCCAGGCCGTTCTTTTTCAACGCGAAACCGGTCCGGATGGCGGGCGGCGGTGGGTGCAAACCGGCGCAGGCCCCGAGGCGGAGATCGACCAATCAATTTTACGGCAATCCGGTTTTGACCCCGACCTGTGGGTGTTGGAGGTTGAGAGCGTCAGCGGTGAAACCTTGCTCGACGAACCGGGCCTGTCGGAGTAGACTGGCCGGATGGAATGGCAGGATCAGGGCATATTGGTCGCTACGCGCCGGCACGGTGAAGGCTCTGCCATTATCGAGGTGTTTACCGCAAAACATGGACGGCAAGCGGGGGTTGTGCGGGGCGGCGGCTCCAGAAAAACCTTGCCTTTGCTGCAACCCGGCGCGCAAATCGAGGCCACCTGGAAGGCGCGCCTGCCGGAACATCTGGGAACGTTTACCGTTAAACATGACTTCTCGCGGATTGGTGGTTTGTTGCAATCCCGTGCGCGGTTGGGAGCATTTAACGCCTGGTTATCGCTGGTGCTCGGGTTTTTGCCTGAACGCGAAGTGTTCGAGGGGTTGTATTCGACCGGTATTGCGCATCTGTCGAGGCTTGTGGATGGGGGGGAATGGAGGGCCTCTCATGCGATCTGGGAACTGGATTTGCTAACCGCACTGGGGTATGGACTGGACCTGACCCGTTGTGTGGTCACCGGGAAAACGGATGATCTTAGCTATGTTTCGCCCAAAAGCGGCTGCGCGGTCAGTACCGAAGCAGCCCAAGGGTGGGAGGACAAGTTATTGAAATTACCGGCATTTATACTGGACAGGGATATAGGCGAGATCTCGGATGCCAGCTTTTATCATGCTTTGCGATTGACCGGGCATTTTCTTGAGGCGCGCGCACTGCCCGACCGGCCCGGACAAACCAAAATACCCGAAGCCAGAGCGCGGATGCTTTCGGGTATTCGCAAAAATTTAAGGTTAAACAGTATCGAGTAGCCGACGGATGATTACATTTGCCTGAATCTCGGCGGCGCCTTCAAAAATGCTCAGGATTCGGGCATCACACAGGATCCGACTGATCGGAAATTCCAACGCAAAGCCGTTGCCACCATGGATTTGCAGCGCATTATCGGCGCAAGACCAAGCAACACGAGCCCCCAGCAGCTTTGCCATGCCGGCCTCCAGATCACATCGTTTACCGTTATCCTTTTCTTTGGCGGAGTGATAGGCCAATTGCCGGGCAATGGTGATTTCAACGGCCATCAGGGCCAGTTTGTTATAGACACGGGGGAAATTGGCCAGCGGTTTGCCAAACTGAACCCGTTCATTGGCATAGGCAAGCCCCAGTTCCAGCGCCGATTGCGCAACACCGATCGCACGTGCCGCGGTCTGGATGCGCGCGCCTTCAAAGGTTTGCATCAACTGGCCAAACCCCTTGTTTTCAACGCCGCCGAGCAGCGCGTCTTCGGGCAAGGTAAATCCGTCAAAGCTAAGCTCGTATTCGCGCATACCGCGATAGCCCAGCACCTCTATTTCGCTTCCTTGCATTCCTGTCGCCGGAAAGTCGTCAGCGTCGGTTGCGCTGGGCTTTTCGGCAAGGAAAATTGACAGGCCCTTGTGGTTGGTGGTTTCCGGATCGGTCCGAACCAGCATAGTCATCAGATTGGCCCGCGCCGCATGAGTGATCCAGGTTTTGTTTCCTGTGATCACAAATTCATCGCCTTGTTTTACCGCCCGGGTTTTCAGGCTTCCCAGATCGGAACCGGTATTCGGTTCGGTAAACACGGCCGTGGGAAGGCATTCGCCGGACGCAATTTTCGGGAGCCAGTGCTGCTTTTGCTCGGACGTCCCGCCGCAAAGAATCAGCTCTCCGGCGATCTCCGCACGGGTGCCCAGTGACCCGACACCGATATAGCCCCGCGCCAGTTCCTCGGTCACGACGCACATGGCCAGTTTTCCCATGCCTGATCCGCCGTACTCTTCGGGGATGGTAAGGCCAAATACCCCGAGTTCGGCGACATCCTGAATGATTTCGGTAGGAATCAGAGCATTTTCCAGATGCCAGTCATGGGCAAAGGGGATAACCTGTTCGTCGGAAAACCGGCGGAACTGGTCGCGGATCAGGGTGTAGTCCTCGTCCAACCCATCGTCGCCAAAGCAGCTGTGGCCCTGATAGTGATCCATCAGGGATACCAGATTTTGTTGCGCAGCGGTTCTATTTGCGCCGTTAAGCAGCGATTGTGTTTCGGCGGATTTGAAAAAGCTAGCGGGGTCGAGTCCAAAGCTTTGCGGGCGGACAAATTCGGTTTGACTCATGGCGATACCGCCTTGAAGCTGCGCCAGATACTCGGCAAAGCCGATTTGCAGGGTTAACCGATCGAATTCACTGAATTTACCATTGGAAACAAGAGTATGGCCAAGCTGTAAAAGCTGTGAAAGTGCGGAAACATAGGTGGAAATCCACGCAGCACCGTGCGCGATGTGTTGTTCTTGTTCCAACAGACCGGCATCGACCCGGCCATCAACCATTACATTCGTTTTGACGACAGAAAGGGCTGCATCAAGATAGGTGTTACAATCGTTCAGGCTCTTTTCACAGGTTGACAAAAGGTCCTTAGGGGGCATGGCATTCACAGGGTTTGTCATCTTGGCTGGCTTTCGATTGTGCATCGCAAAATAATTGTTGCAGTTGCGAATTACTAGAATCAAAAAACCGTTCGGTCAACAGAAAAGACCAAAAATTACAAAATACACCGCGTTCGCACAATAATATTAGTATTGCGAAAACGGCTGTCAGATGCAAATTGGCGCAATGGTTGAAACATTCAATAGTATCGGTTTTGCGGGGGCGATGATTGCGGTGGCGATCATGCTGTTTGCGGGGTTTACCAAAGGGGCGGTAGGGTTTGGTTTGCCGATGATTGTGGTTTCGGGCTTCGGGTCTTACCTGAATGCCGAGATCGCGATTTCGGCGATGATTCTACCCGGGCTGGCAACGAATATCTGGCAGAGCTTGCGAAACGGGTTGCCCGATGCCGGTGCAAGCCTGTTAAAATACTGGCGGATAAATCTGGTGCTGGTGGTCACGCTGTTTTTTAGCGCCAGACTGGTTGTGATCACACCCGACGAAGTGCTGTTTCTGATCCTTGGCTCCGCGATAATCGTGTTTGGCGGGTTGCAACTGGTCGGTTGGCGGCCGACCCTGACGGCGGGTGCGCATCCGGTGACAGAAGGGCTGGTCGGGCTGGTAGGTGGCATTTTTGGCGGGTTGGCGGGCGTATGGGGACCGCCGATTCTGTTTTACCTGATGGCGCGCCAAACCCGAAAAGAAGAGCAGGTGCGCGTGCAGGGGATCTCGTTTTTGCTGGGGTCTATGGTTTTGGTCGTCGCCCATGGCAGTTCCGGCGTGTTGAACGCGGGTACGGTGAGTTTTTCGGCGATGATGGTGGTGCCGGCAATTGCGGGCATGTGGCTGGGCCTGCAGGTGCAAAACCGAATTGACCAAAAGGCATTTCGCAAGGCAACGCTGGTGGTGTTGGTGCTGGCCGGTGCAAATCTGATCCGGCGCGGGGTGGGGTGACCCGGGTGTGAACCCGGGTCGTTTAGCGTTAAACAGGCTTGATAGCCGCGGCAAGAACGTCGTCGCTGACATAGGGTTCGTACTGTTTAAAGTTCTCGGCAAACATGTTGACCAGCTTGGCAGCCTGCACGTCGTATTTGTCCGGGTCTTCCCAGGTACGGCGCGGGTCGAGCAGCACCTTGGCCACGCCCTTGACCGAAATCGGCACCGCAAAGCCGAAATTGGTGTCGGTGCGATACTCGCGATCCTCCATACCGCCGGACAGGGCCGCGGTCAGCAGCGCGCGAGTGGCGCGGATGGGCATACGCGACCCGCCGCCACCTTTTGGCCCGCCGGTCCAGCCGGTATTGACCAGCCAGCAATTTACCCCGTGCTGGGCGATTTTATCCCGCAGCAGGGTGCCGTACACCTCGGGGCGGCGCGGCATGAACGGCGCGCCGAAACAGGTTGAAAAGGTCGGAATCGGCTCGGTCACGCCTTTTTCAGTGCCCGGAACCTTGGCGGTAAAGCCGGACAAAAAGTGGTACATCGCTTGCGCAGGCGACAGTTTGGCAATCGGCGGCAGTACACCAAAGGCATCACAGGTCAGCATGATAATGTTTTTCGGCGTCCCGCCCATCGAGGTTTCCGAGGCATTGGAAATATAATGCAACGGATAGGCGCAACGCATGTTCGGGGTCAAACTGTCATCGGCAAAATCCAGTTCCAGCGTATCGGGATCATAGACCATGTTTTCAACAACAGTGGAAAACATGCTGGTGGTTGCATAGATTTCCGGCTCGGCCTCGGCGCTAAGGTTAATGGTTTTGGCATAGCAGCCACCCTCGAAGTTAAAGATGCCGTTATCGGACCAGCCGTGTTCGTCATCGCCGATCAGGGTGCGGTTCGGGTCGGCGGAAAGGGTGGTTTTGCCGGTGCCGGACAGGCCAAAGAAAATCGCGCTGTCATCCGGGTCGTCGATGGCATGGTTGGCCGAGCAATGCATCGGCATCACATCGCGGTCGGGCAGCAGGTAGTTCATGATAGAGAACACCGACTTTTTGTTTTCGCCCGCATAAGAAGTACCACCAACCAGCACCAGTTTCTGCTCGAAGGAAATGGCGATAATGGTTTCGCTGCGGCAGCCGTGGCGTTCGGGGTCGGCCTTGAACGAGGGGCAGTTGATGATGGTGAACTCGGGCAGGAAGGTCGCGATTTCTTCGGCCTCGGGGCGGCGCAGCATGTGGCGGCTGAACAGCCCGTGCCATGCCAGTTCGGTAATCATGCGCACGTTCAGGCGGTATTCCGGGTCGGCCCCGCCGAACAGATCCTGCACATAATAGGTGCCGCCTTTCATGTGCTCCAGCATGTCGGTATGCAACCGTTCAAAAGCATCCATGGCCAGCGGCGGGTTGTTTTCCCACCAGATCGTATCTTTGACGCTGGGTTCATCCACCACAAATTTGTCTTTGGGCGAACGGCCGGTGTGCTGACCGGTGGATACCAGAAACGCCCCGCCAAGGCCGATATCGCCTTCGTCATTGCGCACGGCGTGCTGCATGATGGTCGCTTCGTTCAGGTTGTAATAAACGGTTTTGACGCCGGTTATCCCTGTTTTTTCAAGCGTTTGCGCGGGGTTGACTCTGCCTTTGTACATTATGAATGCTCCATCTTCGGGCGCATTTTTGCGCCCGGGTTCCCAAGAAAAACCACACCCCTGCCGGAGGGCTAGGTCCGGCATCGGGGCAGGTCGCCCCCTTTTAAACCCGCAAGGGAAACAAACACCACAGCAATAATTGGCCCAAGGGGTGCGTGCGGCGGAATGTTGCAAATTTGTCAATATTCGCACGTTTAAGTTTACCGTTGCAACCAACTGTTTTTTAGGGGAAACTTGAACCACCAAGCGTTAAGGAGGTCGAAATGGCAAAAATTGCACTGGTTGATGATGATCGCAACATCCTGATGTCGGTTTCGATTGCCCTAAAGGCCGAAGGCTTCGAGGTTACCACCTATAATGACGGGGCCTCGGCGTTGTTCGCGCTGGTTGATTCGCCCCCCGATCTGGCGGTTTTCGATATCAAGATGCCCCGCATGGACGGGTTGGAGCTGCTGCGCCGGTTGCGCCAGAAATCGGACCTGCCGGTAATTTTCCTGACCTCGAAAGATGACGAGGTTGACGAGGTATCGGGGTTCAGCCTTGGTGCCGACGACTATATCCGCAAACCGTTTTCCCAGCGGCTGTTGCTGGAGCGGATCAAGGCGGTGTTGCGCCGGTATAACGCTCTGGATTCGCAGGAGGATGAACAGGAAAACGGTGACGTCATCACCACCGGTTCGCTGGAAATGGACCAGCAACGCTATGCGGTAAGCTGGAAGGGCAACCCGCTGACCCTGACGGTAACCGAATTTATTATCCTGCACGCCCTTGCTTCGCGACCCGGAGTGGTGAAATCGCGCAACCAGTTGCTGGATGTCGCCTATAATGATCAGGTCTATGTGGATGACCGCACCATTGACAGCCATATCAAGCGGCTGCGCAAAAAATTCAAGAAACTCGATCCGGATTATGCCTGTATCGAGACGCTCTATGGTGTCGGCTATCGTTATAACGAGGCCTGAGGGTGGACAGTACCGAGGATGATATCCCCGAAATGCTCCGCCAGTTGGAGCCGCCGCAACTGCCGACCAAAAAACGACGGTTCTTTTCGCTGGACCCTTCGCCATTGGCGCGAAAAATCATTGTTTTCAACCTGATAGCCCTTGGTATCCTGCTGACCAGCATCCTGTACCTGAACCAGTCCGAGGACGGGGTGGTGAACTATCGTCGTGCCTCGCTGAATCGTCAGGCCGAAATTGTTGCCGGTGAACTTGCGGAAATGGATATCGGTACGGGGTTAAGCGACGCCCAATTGGCCAAGATCGCCCTGATTGCCCGCCCTACGGGGGCCATCGTGCAGGTCTTTGATCATGACAAGAACCTGATATGGAAATCCCCGCCGCTTGAAGCGGTTGAGTTGGCCCCGGTCAGCGAAAGCGGCACCAGCGCCTTCAGTGCTTTCATGCAGTCGATTTGGGGTAATGTGGTTGACAGCAGCAGTGAGGTGGATGCGCAAAGCCTGCAATCGCGGTTCAATGATCTGGTAGCGCAGATTGGTGATGAGGGGGTAGAACATATTATTGTGCATGATTCACAAACCTATGTGATCAAGATCCTGCCGATCGGCCCTTCGGGCGGATATGTCCTGTTATCAACCCTGCACGGAGAAATCGACGCGGTAATCCGGCGATCCCGCGAACAGATTTTGCAAATGTTTGTGCTGGCGATCCTGTCGTCGATCGTGCTGTCAATCGTTCTGGCAAACTCTATTGCACGCCCGTTGCGGCGCTTGTCCGCTGCTGCCGAAACCACCCATCACGGAGACCAGAACCGCCTGAACCCCGAACGCGTCGATATCCCGGATCTGACCATGCGCCCCGATGAAATCGGGGATTTGTCCCGCGCCATGCGTAATATGTCGAACGCGCTATTGGCGCAAATAGATGAAACCAAAGCGTTTTCCGCCGATGTGTCGCATGAGATCAAAAACCCGCTAACCTCGCTGCGGTCGGCGGTCGAAACCATGGATTATGCACTGGACGATGAATCGCGCTCGGCCTTGCTGGGGGTGATCAAGAACGATGTTGACCGGATAGACCGGCTGGTCACCGATATTTCCAACGCCTCGCGGTTAGAGGCCGAGATGGTGCGCGCCAACTGGGAGGCGGTCGATCTGGACCGGATGCTGGCGGGCATGGCCCAATATCACCGCGAAAACCCTGCCGGTGCCGAGATCAGGTTCAATTCAGATGGTAGCCCCCATGTGATCAAGGGGCTTGAAAGCCGCCTTGCGCAGATATTCACCAATCTGATCACCAACGCGCTCAGCTTTGTTCCCGAAGGCGGCTGGGTGGCCATCGATATCGAAACCCGACCGGATGGTGCGATCGAGGTCAGGGTGTCCGACAATGGCCCGGGCATTCCGCCCGACAACCTCAAAGACGTGTTCTCGCGGTTTTATTCCGAGCGCCCCGAAACCCAGTTCGGCGAGCATTCGGGCCTTGGGCTGGCGATCTCCAAGCAGATTGTCGAGGCGCATGGCGGCACAATTCAGGCGCAAAACAGCCCGGATGGCGGGGCGGTGTTTACGGTTGTGTTTAAATGACACAGCGGGTCCATGCCAGCGCGGTTGCGCTTGGCCAAAACGGTGCGCTGATCAAAGGCGCATCGGGCAGTGGCAAGTCCAGCCTTGCGCTTGAACTGGTATCGATGGGCGCGTCGCTGATTGCCGATGATGCAGTTGACCTGATTGTTGATGCGGGGCAAATCAGTCTGCGCTGTCCGGAGCCCATCAAAGGGCTGCTCGAAATTCGTGGAATAGGTCTTTTGAACGTGACCACATGTGTGCAGGCCGGACTGGTAATAATTGTTGATCTGGATAGACTGGAAACCGACCGGTTACCACCACCACGCAGCGAAGCTTTGTTGGGAATGCAGGTTCCGGTGTTGTATGGTAAACAAAATCCGAACCTAGGGCGGGCCGTGTATTGCCTGCTATCCGGCGCAACACTGGAGACGATTTCAGAATGACTGATCCAGCCAAACCACAACAGGTTGTTATTGTAACCGGTCCGGCAGGGGCAGGGCGGATGACCGCTATCAATGCGCTGGCCGACCTTGGGTTCGAAACCATCGACAACCTGCCGCTGGCACTTTTTTCACGGCTGGTTTCCGGCCCGCCGGTTGGCCGCCCATTGGCCATCGGGGTTGATACGCGCACCCGCGGTTTTTCGGTCAGGGCATTGCTTGATATTCTGGAAGCACTGGAATCGGCTGACGAGACCAAAGCAACGCTGCTTTACCTCGATTGTTCGGCAAACGCGTTGCTGCGCCGGTTCAGTGAAACCCGCCGCCGCCACCCGCTGGCGCAAGAGGGCACGCCGACCCATGGCATCGATCTGGAGCTGGATCTGCTAAGCGGGCTAAGGGAACGGGCCGATATTCTGCTGGATACCACCGATTTGTCACCGCATGATTTGCGCGCGCAACTTGGCCGGTGGTTCTCGGATCAAACCAGCACCGAACTGTCGATTTCGGTGCAGTCGTTTTCGTATAAACGGGGCATTCCGCGCGGTGTGGATATGGTGATGGATTGCCGCTTTCTGAACAACCCGCACTGGGTGGCGGGGTTGCGCCACCTGAACGGTACTGATCAGAAAGTGGCCGATTATGTGGCCAAAGACCCGCGATACGAGGCATTTTTTGCAAAACTCTGTGATTTGCTTGATCTATTGTTGCCAGCTTACCGCGCAGAGGGTAAAGCCTATTTCAGCATCGCGATGGGGTGTACCGGTGGCCAGCACCGGTCGGTTGGTCTGGCCGAAAGCCTTGCCGCGCACCTTGGCGATGCGGGGTGGCAGGTGTCCAAACGGCACCGGGAGTTAGAGCGGCGCGACCGAAGCGCCTGAAGGGAAACGCTTGTGTTCGGGATTGTAATTGTTGCACATGGCGGTCTGGCCGCTGAATACCTCTCTGCTGTCGAGCATGTGCTTGGGAAGCAGGCCGGGACAAAGGCGATCGCCATTCGCTCGGCCGATGACCGGGAGGCCAAACGCCAAGAGATTTCCCTTGCCGTCAATGCGGTGGATAATGGCGACGGTGTGGTGGTTGTGACGGATATGTTTGGCGGTACACCCTCCAATCTGGCGCTGGCGGCCTGTGATTGCGAAAACCGCAAAGTGATTTACGGGGCCAACCTGCCGATGCTGGTCAAGCTGGCCAAAGCTCGACAGCGTCCGGTGGCAGATGCAATAAAATGCGCCTGCGACGCAGGGCGCAAGTACTTGAACGCGGTCGATATATGCGTGGTGGAAAAACCGGAATGATACTTAAAATACGCAATGAAAAAGGCTTGCATGCGCGGGCTTCGGCCAAGTTTGTCGAAGTCTGCGAAGCGTTTGATGCCCAGGCAACCGTGTCGAAAGACGGGGAAAGTGCCGTGGGAGATTCAATCATGGGCCTGCTGATGCTGGCCGCCGGACAAGGCTCCGAAATCGACGTAACCACAACCGGCCCTCAGGCGGGTGAACTGGCATCCGCGCTGAAAAGCCTCGTCGACGGATTGTTCGGCGAAGGAAAATAAACCGTAGCGCTCCCGCAGTCCAGCCTTGTGTTTGGCAAGCCAAACAAAAGGCTTCCCTTTGGGCCGGGCCGACCTTCGGTCGGCCCCGGGGGCCAGCCCCCGTACCCCCGTCACATG
>JALXER010000075.1 GCA_027069385.1 Paracoccaceae bacterium | reverse complement strand
GCTGAACGATCGCTGGCCCGCTGGGCGCGGCGGATTTCCCGTCGGGCGATTTCGGCCTGCGGGTCGGGAATTGGCACCGAGCCGATCAGCTTTTTGGTATAGTCGTGCCGGGGCTGGTGGGTAACTTGTTCGGCGTCGCCCAGCTCTACCATTTCGCCAAAATACAGCACCATGATACGGGCCGAGATATGGCGCACCACGCTGATATCATGCGCGATGAACAACAGTGAAATACCCAGTTCCTGCTGCAGGTCCATCAGCAGATTGACCACCTGCGCCTGCACCGACACATCCAGCGCCGAGACCGGCTCGTCACAAATGATCAGCTTGGGGTTGGTGATCAGCGCCCGTGCAATCCCGATCCGCTGACACTGGCCGCCGGAAAATTCATGCGGATAGCGGTTGATCAGCGCCGGTTCCAGCCCGACCTTGTCCATCATCTGGCGCACTTTCTCGCGCTTTTCCGATTTGGACATATGCGGAAAGTGGGTCGAGAGCGGCTCGGCGATGATATTGCCGGCAGTCATGCGCGGGTTCAGCGAGGCCAGCGGATCCTGAAAGATCATCTGGATATCCTTGCGGGTCGCCAGCATGTCGCTATCGCTCATTTCCAGCAGATCGCGGCCCATCCAAACGGCTTGCCCTTTGGTTGCCCTGACCAGACGAATGATCGCCCGCGCCAGCGTGGACTTGCCGCAACCCGATTCCCCGACAATGCCCAGCGTTTCGCCTGCGGCCAGATCAAACGACACATCGTTGACCGCCTTCAGCACCTTGGGTTTGGCAAACAGCCCGCCCATTTCATCCTTGATATCAAAATAGACCGACAGGTTTTTTACCGATAGAATGGGATCAGCCATTATTCCTGCCCTCCGGTCATAAAGTCGTAGGATACGGTCGAGAGCCTGTCGATCGGCCGGTCAAGGCGCGGAATGGCTGCAAGCAACCCCTTGGTATAGGGGTGGTCCGGCGCGGCGAACAGATCGACGGTTTTGCGATACTCCATCACCTCGCCGCCAAACATCACCAGCGTTTCCTCGCATGTGCCCGCCACGATACCCAGATCATGGGTGATCAGGATAATGGCCATGCCGAAATCTTCTTGCAGGTCGATCATCAGATCCATGATTTCGGCCTGCACCGTTACATCCAGCGCCGTTGTCGGTTCGTCGGCAATCAGCAGTTGCGGCCCGCATAGCAGTGACATGGCAATCATCACCCGCTGACGCATCCCGCCGGAAAACTCGTGCGGGTACATGTGCACCCTGCCCTTTGCGTTGGTGATTTGCACCGCGTCCAGCATTTCAACGGACTTGGCCAACGCATCGCGTTTGCTTAGGCCTTTGTGGTGGATCAGTACCTCGGTCATCTGTTTGGAGATGCGCATATAAGGGTTGAGCGAGGTCATCGGGTCCTGAAAAATCATCGCGATTTTGTTGGAGCGGTACTTGTTGATCTCGGCTTCGCGCAGGTTCAGAATCTCGGTGCCCTCGAACCGGACAGAGCCGCCGGCATGACCGTTTTTGGGCAGCAGGCCCAGAATGCCGAATGCCGTCTGGCTTTTGCCCGAGCCGCTTTCGCCCACGATCGCCAGCGTATCGCCCTTGTTAATGCTGAACGACACGTCCTTGACCGCGTGCACCACGCCGTCGGGGGTGTCGAAATCGACTTTCAGGTTTTTGACTTCCAGAAGTTTCATGGCTTACCTGTCCTTCGGGTCCAGCGCATCGCGCAACCCGTCCCCAATAAAGAAAAAGCTGAACAGCGTGATCACAAAAAAGATCAACGGGGCAATAAGCTGCCATTCGGTATCATAGCGGATCGTTCCCGCCCCTTCGGAAATCAGCGCCCCCCAGCTTGTTCTGGGTTCCTGCACGCCAAGGCCCAGAAACGAGATAAAGCTTTCGGTCAGGATCATGTTGGGCACCAGCAAGGTCGCATAAACCGCAACAATCCCCAGCAGGTTCGGCACGATATGGCGCAGAATAATGATAAAGCCGGATACGCCGGTGGCGCGGGCGGCCTCGATAAATTCCTTGTTTTTCAGGCTAAGGGTCTGGCCGCGCACGATACGCGACATATCCAGCCAGGACAGCAGGCCGATACCAAGGAACAGCATAAAGATAGAGCGCCCCCAGACAACCAGCATCAGGATAAGCACGAACATGAACGGAATCGCCATCAGGATATCGACAATCCGCATCATAATCTGGTCGGTTCGCCCACCAACATAACCGGCAATCGCGCCGTAAAGCGTACCGACAATTACCGCGATTCCAGCGCCGATC
>JALXER010000074.1:21678-25517 GCA_027069385.1 Paracoccaceae bacterium | reverse complement strand
GTCACTTACCGCCAGCTTCGGCGGGATCGACACGAACATGTGCACATGATCTGACGACAGCGCGCCCTTGATAATCTCCACCCCGTTTTGCGCACAAACCTGCCGTAAAATATCTCGAACCCGAAGCCGGATATCGCCCTGCAGAACCTTGTAGCGATACTTGGTCGACCACACGAGGTGATAGCGATGGTAGTAAACGCAGTGTTTTCCGGTATTATATTGCATGATTTTATACTCCCGAATTTTGAAGACCCATGATGCCCTTCGGGCGGGTCTTCAAAATTCGGGAGTATAAAATCATAACCGATTCTTCGCGCTAAAGCGATCCCGTCTGAAAGACGGGGGGTTTAGACCAATGAGTGGATACTAAACCGGTTTAGTAGGGTCAGTTCCTGCTACTGCATTTCGGGCTTTCCCTGCCCTGCCAATCCATGTAATTTTGACCTTGAATTGCAGGAGCACCCAGTGGCGCAAAAACCAAATCGCACCCCGATGATGGCACAGTATCTGGAGATCAAGTCGGACTATCCCGACGCGATCCTGTTCTATCGCATGGGTGATTTCTATGAAATGTTTCTGGAGGACGCAGAAGCCGCCGCCGCCGCGCTCGACATTGCGCTGACCAAGCGGGGCAAGCTGGACGGGCAGGACATAAAGATGTGCGGCGTGCCCCATCATGCCGCCGAGGGCTATCTACTGACCCTGATCCGCAAGGGCTTTCGCGTGGCGATTGCCGAGCAGATGGAACGTCCCGAAGACGCCAAAAAGCGCGGCTATAAGGCGGTGGTCAAGCGCGAGGTGGTGCGCCTTGTCACGCCCGGCACCCTGACCGAAGACAGCCTGCTGGACGCGCGCGCCCACAACTATCTGGTGGCCATCGGGCAGGTGCGCGACGATCTGGCGGTGGCGTGGGCCGATGTATCGACCGGTGCGTTTCATGTCTCGCCCGTTACCGCGCTGGGGCTGGAACCGATGCTGGCCCGCCTTGCCCCCAAGGAAATACTGGTCAGCGAAGCCAGCACCCTGCCGGGAAATCACACCCGCCTTTCGCCCGCCAGTTTCGACAGCACCGCCGCGGTTGGCCGTCTGACCGGCCTGTTCAAGGTAAAGTCGCTTGACGGGTTTGGCAGCTTTTCGCGCGCCGAACTGTCGGCCATGGGCGCAATCGTCGATTATCTGGACATCACCCAGCGCGGCAAGCTGCCCCTGATGCGCCCGCCGGTGCAGGAAAAGCAGGGCAGCGTGATGGCGATTGACGCGGCCACGCGGCGCAATCTGGAACTGGTGCGCAACCTGTCGGGCGAAAAGTCCGGCTCGCTGCTGCATTGCATCGACAAGACCCTGACGGGGGGCGGGGCGCGGCTGCTCGAATCGCGCCTGACCAGCCCGTCAAACGACCTGCACACCATCCGCCACCGGCTGGATATGGTGGAGCATTTCACCACCGACCGGCTGGCCGCCGAACAGGTGCGCGAGGCCCTGCGCCGTGTGCCGGATATGGAACGCGCCTTGACCCGCCTGTCGCTGGACCGTGGCGGCCCGCGTGATCTGTCGGCGCTGCGCGACGCGCTGGAACAGGCCGACCGGCTGGCCACTCGCCTGACCGGAGACATGGCCGAGGGCATCGCGACCGCGCTTGCCGGCATGCAGGGCCATGATGCGCTGATCACCCTGCTGTCGGACGCCCTGATCGCCGAGCCGCCGCTGCTGGCCCGCGACGGGGGCTTTACCGCGTCGGGGTTCGATGCCGAACTGGACGAGGCCCGCAAGCTGCGCGACGAGGGCCGCAGCATCATCGCCGCCATGCAGGCCGACTATGCGCGCGATACCGGCATTACGGCGCTCAAGGTCAAGCACAACAACGTGCTGGGCTATTTCATCGAAACGCCCGCAACCCACGCGCAAAAGATGCTGAACCCGCCCCTTTCGGAGACTTTTATCCACCGGCAGACCACGGCCAACGCGGTGCGGTTCACCACCGTGCCCCTGTCGGAAATGGAGACCCGCATCCTGAATGCCGGCGGGCGGGCGCTGGAGCTGGAAAAAGCAGTGTTTGACCGGCTGCGCGACGCGGTGCTGGCCAATGCGGCGCAGCTCTCGCAAACCGCGCGGGCGCTGGCCGAAATCGATCTGGCCGCGGCCCTGGCCCAACTGGCCATCGAGGAAAACTGGACCCGCCCTTCGCTGGACAACTCGCGCCGTTTCGAGATCACCGGCGGCCGTCATCCGGTGGTAGAAGCCGCCCTGCGCCGCGACGGTGCACCTTTCGTGGCCAATGATTGCACCCTGAATGGCGAGGAGCAGCCGCTCTGGCTGCTGACCGGCCCGAATATGGCGGGTAAATCGACGTTTCTGCGCCAGAATGCCATTATCACCCTGCTGGCGCAAATGGGGGCCTATGTGCCCGCGACCCACGCCCGTATCGGGCTGGTAGACCAGCTGTTCAGCCGGGTTGGCGCCGCTGATGATCTGGCGCGCGGGCAATCGACCTTTATGGTCGAAATGGTTGAAACCGCTGCAATCCTTAATCTGGCCGGGGATCGCGCGCTGGTGATTCTGGATGAAATCGGTCGCGGCACCGCGACCTATGACGGCTTGTCGATCGCCTGGGCAGTGGTCGAACATCTGCACGATATCAATCGCTGCCGCACGGTTTTTGCCACGCATTATCATGAGCTTACCAGCCTTGCGACCAAAATGGCCGGTATCCGCAACGCCACCGTAACCGTGCGCGAACACGACGGCGATGTGATCTTTCTGCACGAGGTGATCATGGGTGCGGCCGACCGGTCCTACGGGGTGCAGGTCGCGCGGCTGGCCGGCCTGCCAAGCGCCGTGGTGGAGCGCGCCCGCGTGGTGCTGGACAAGCTGGAGGCCTCGGAACGCGACGGCGGCAAAACCGCGATGATCGACGACCTGCCGCTGTTCAACATTCCCGCCCCGCAGGCCAAGCCGGAATCGGGCGTTGAAACTCTGCTGCGTGACATCCACCCTGACGAGCTGTCACCACGCGACGCGCTGGCGCTGATCTATGATCTGCGCGCCAAACTAAAGGACTGACCGATGCCCTTTCTGCCAAGCCTGCCCGAAACCGCCCACCTGTCCGACCTGCTCGGCCAGTTTCCGCGCGGAATTGAACCGCTGATGGCCTATACCGATGCGGTGCTGCGCGACGATGGCGAACTAAGCATTGCCGAGCGCGAGTTGATCGCGACCTATACCTCGGCCCTGAATGCCTGCACGTTTTGCTATGGGGCCCACAAGATCTACGCCAAAGCATTCGGGATATCCGAGCAGCTGATTGATGAAATGATTGCTGATATTTCCACAGCGCAGGGAATCGACAAACTGCGCCCGGTTCTGGCCTATGTGCAAAAGCTCAACACTCTGCCCGCCAAGCTGGTGCAGGCCGATGCCGACGCGGTTTTCGCCGCTGGCTGGAGCGAACAGGCCCTCTATGAAGCGGTGCAGGTAAATGCCCTGTTCAACATGATGAACCGGATAATCGAAGGGGCCGGCGTGAATTTCGACTATGCCGGCAATGAAGCCGCCCACTCGCTTAATCGGGATGCCGGAGATGCGGCCAGTCACCGATACAGTACCTATGCCAAACGGTTAAAACCCTGACGTTTACTCTTAATGCTTCGGTTTTTCCCGATGACAGAGGTGCGTTTTGAAACAAGTTTCAAAACGCGTTGCGACACCATGGCCTCACTTCGTTCGGCGGATAGGGGGGCCACGGCCCCCCTCGCGCATAAATGCGCGTACCCCCCGATGGTGCGAAGTGAAACCCCTTTTGCCAGAATGGCAAAAACCCATATACGGCGCAACGCATGCAT